>JAEDML010000079.1 GCA_016303035.1 Clostridiaceae bacterium
ATACCCGAAACCTTTAGTGTAATTCCGTTATCGTACAAATACCTGAGTCCTGCGTTGGTATCCCTCAGGTCGGTGTAAAGTCCCGTAGCCTCGTCCTTTTTATAGCAGTCGGAATTAAGCACGGTGCGGAATTCCATATTGCATATATCTTCATATGACCATTTTTTTGTATCGGCTTTAAGCTCGGTTTTGTTTATTGCGGCGCTGACTATCGCGTCTATATCCTCTTTGGATTTAAGACCGAGCGCGTAAAGCGTCATATCGTCAAGCTCGTTGTTTTCGTCAAGCACTAAAACTATTTGGTTGTAATCTGTCGGCCAGGAGCCGTAAACCAAATCATACTGCTTTTCAAGCAACGGGTTTATAAGTTTTCCGTTATTCCCGGGCAGCATTTCCTGCCACAGTACCATAGAACCGCCCATAGGCGATATTGACGACATAATACTTGAACCGCTCATAAGCCCCGAGGATTCTCCCATTCCCATAAGGGTGGATAAATCAAGGCCGAGATTTTCAAGCAGTATTTCCTGCATAAGCTCCTGCGCGTCTGAGCGGATAATTGTGCCGTCGACATTTTCGGTGTAAACCAGCATATCAAAGTTATATGTATACTGTACGCCGCTTACTGAATCGGAAAGCTTTGTTTCGCCGTTTTTGTCATCAAGCTCTTTTTCAATATAGCTTTTGAAGGATTTAAGGTCATTTTGTGTCGTCTCGGTGCTGTTCAGCGCGTTGACCATATCGTATACCATTGATTTTTGGTATACTGCGTCCCTTTCGTGCTTGTCGGACGATTTCGCGGCGCTTATAAAGGTTTCCATTAGCGAGCTTAGGTCCATACTTTGCGCTTCAAGGGTAAGCGGATAGGATGAAAGCGTATCCTCCTGAACGGTGTCAATGTAAGAAGTCATACCCTGCGAAACGGACAGTATAAGCGCTATTCCTATTATTCCTATACTTCCTGCAAAGGAGGTAAGCGCCGTGCGTCCTTTTTTGGTAAACAGGTTTTTAAGTGAAAGGCTGAATGATGTAGAAAGCGACATTGAAGGCTTTTTTTCACGCTTTTTTGCCGATTTTGAAAGCATTTGCTTTTCTTTACAGTCTCTTATAAATCCATCTGCCTCTTCCTTAGAAAGGGGAGCGGAGTCTCCGGTGATTTGACCGTCCAGCACGCGGATAATGCGCGTCGAATATTTTTCGGCAAGCTCAGGATTGTGGGTTACCATAATAATAAGCCGATCTTTGGAAATTTCTTTCAGTATTTCCATAACCTGCACGCTGGTTTCTGTATCAAGCGCGCCGGTGGGCTCGTCTGCAAGAATAATATCGGGATTATTTACAATGGCTCTGGCAATAGCTACCCTCTGCATCTGCCCGCCCGACATTTCACCCGGCTTTTTATTAAGCTGAGAGCCTAAGCCTACCTGCTCCAAAGCATTTTTCGCCCTTTGTCTGCGTTCGTTTTTTGATACGCCCGAAAGCGTTAAAGCAAGCTCTACATTCTGCAGTACTGTCTGGTGGGGAATAAGGTTATAGCTTTGGAAAACGAAGCCTACCGAATGGTTGCGGTAGGCGTCCCAATCCCGGTCGGAAAAATCCTTCGTTGATTTTCCGTTGATTATAAGATCGCCGTCGGTGTACTGGTCAAGTCCGCCTATTATGTTAAGCATTGTGGTTTTGCCGCAGCCTGACGGGCCTAAAACCGAAACAAATTCTGATTTGCGAAATTGAAGGTCAATACCCCTAAGGGCGTGAACGGTATCGTCGCCTGCCGGATAATCCTTTTTTATATTTTTAAGCTCCAACATATTTTGTAAAGTCCTTTCGCCAGAATTCCGATACCTTAAAATAACATAAATTTCTTAAAATAAAGAAAATAAAATAAGAATAAAATGTTAAATAAATCCAGAGTTTTTCCCTAACGGTTTATAAATTCAAGAATATCCTTTGTAACCTCGTCGCGGCAGGTATCGTTATGAATCTCATGTCGGCAGTCCTTATAAAGCTTAAGTGTCACATCGTCAAGTCCTGCCGATTTAAGCTTTTTATAAACCCTTGTTACACCCTTGCCGTAACCGCCGACGGGATCGTCACTGCCCGAAATAATCAGAACGGGCAGATCTTTTCGCATATTAAAGAACCATTTTCTGCGGTTGCAAACACTGTTTAATTTTACGAGGTCATGCATTGCGGAAACAGTAAAGGAAAAGGTACAGTATTTATCTGCCTCGTATTTTGCTATAACATCGCGGTCTTTGGTTATCCAGTCATATTTTGAAATATGCTCGAATTTTTTGTTATAGGTGCCGAATGCAATATTATTTACCGCCTTTGAAATGTATTTTTCGCCGCGCAGAGCCTTTATTATATCGGTAAGAATTAGACCGAAGCCAGCCGCGGGATTAGGTCCGCCCGTGCCGCAGATGATAATTCGGTCATAATTGTCACCGTATTTTTCGGCGGCTGTACGCACTATAAACGAGCCCATTGAATGACCCATTACAATCATTCTTTTATCGGGATAAAGCGACCTTACTTCCCTTTCAAAGGCGTTTGTATCGTCTGCAAGGTATTTCCAACCGTCTCTTTGCGCTATGAATCCCAGCTCCGAATCGTCCCTTGCGGTGCGGCCGTGACCGAGATTATCGTACCCAAAGCAGACAAAGCCGTTATTTGCAATATCCGACATAAGCCGGTCATATCTTCCTATATATTCCGTCATACCGTGCACAAGGTGAAAAATACCCTTAATTTCACCGTCGGGCACATATATTACACCCGAAAGGGTGTGTATACCGTCGGTGCTTTTAACCTTCATTTCTCGTTTTGTAAAAGACATAAATTCATCTGCTCCTAAAATATTTTGCGCTGCCTACCGCCGCGTCCCAGCCTTGCTTTAATATTTTTCGGTCCTCATCTTTAAGGGACGGGGAATATGTTTTCTGTCCGTTTGAAAGGCAGGATAATTCTTTTTTATCCCTCCAAAAGCCTACGGCAAGCCCTGCAAGAAACGCAGCCCCCAAGGCGGTCGCTTCACCGCTGTCGGGGCGGATAACCTCTATACCTGAAATATCCGACTGAAACTGCATTAAAAATCCGTTAGCCGAGGCGCCTCCGTCCGCCTTTACCGATTTTACCTCTATTCCGGTATCGCTGCACATAGCTTTTATTAGGTCGTCGGTCTGATAGGCTATGGATTCAAGAGCCGCGCGCACAATATGGTATTTGTTACTGCCGCGGGTAAGACCGCAGACGGTTCCGCGCGCATACATATCCCAGTACGGCGCTCCAAGTCCTGCAAAGGCGGGGACTATGTAAACTCCGCCGCTGTCCGGCACCGTATTTGCAAAATTCTCGCTTTCGGCGGAATTGCTTATAAGACCGAGCTCGTCTCGCACCCACTGTATAACGGCGCCGCCGACAAATACACTGCCTTCAAGCGCGTAGGCAATATCTTCGTCGGAAGCGACCGCGGCAATGGTTGTAAGCAGACCGCTTTGGCTTTTAAAGGCGGTTTTTCCGGTGTTCATAAGCAAAAAACAACCGGTTCCGTATGTGTTTTTAATATCGCCTATATTAAAGCATTTTTGTCCGAAAAGCGCCGCCTGCTGGTCGCCGGCAATGCCCGAAATCGGAATATCCTTTCCGAGTATGTTTACCGTACCGTAAATCTCACTGCTCGATTTTACTTCCGGCAGCATCGACTCGGGAATATCGAGCCTTTCAAGCAGGCGTTTATCCCAGCAAAGCTTATGTATGTCGAAAAGCATAGTGCGCGAGGCGTTGGTATAATCGGTAATATGTATCCTGCCGCCCGAAAGCTTCCAAATAATCCAACTGTCCACCGTGCCGAAAAGCAGCTCGCCCTTTTCGGCCTTTTGCCTTGCGCCGTCCACATTGTCAAGTATCCATTTAAGCTTTGTAGCGCTGAAATACGCGTCAATTTTAAGCCCCGTGGTTTCGGAAATATATTCTTCAAGTCCGTCTGCCTTTAATTCTTCGCATATATCCGCGGTTCTGCGGCACTGCCATACAATAGCGTTGTATATGGGTTTTCCGGTGTATTTATCCCAAACTACCGTGGTCTCTCTCTGATTTGTAATTCCTACGGCGGCAATTTCTTCGGGAAGCGCGTCTGCTTTGGCAATTGCCTCTGTCAGAGCGGAATACTGGCTTGAGTATATTTCCAACGGGTCGTGTTCTACAAAGCCGGGCTTCGGGTAAAGCTGTGTAAATTCATGCTGTGCGGACGCCGCGATTTTGCCTTCACGGTCAAAAAGTATAGCGCGTGCGCTGGTGGTTCCTTCATCAAGTGCAAGTATGTATTTTTTCATAAATTTACCGTCCTTTTAGACAGACGGGAGCTAAAACGAAATTTGTTCAGCTCCCGTAATCACAGTCTTATTTCTTTTTTATTATTATTCTCGGCACTCTCGGCGATATGCCGCATACTATCTCGTAGTTTATTGTGCCGCAAAGCAGTGCCAGTTCCTCTACCGGCAGCTCCTTGCCGAACAGAATAACCTCGTCACCCTGCTTTACGCCGTCAATATCGCTGATATCTACCGACATCTGATCCATACAGATTCTGCCTATAATTTTTGCGCGTCTGCCGTTTATAAGCACATAACCCTTGTTTGAAAGCGTTCTCGGATAACCGTCTGCATAGCCTGCCGTTACGGTAGCAACGCGCATCGGTTTTTCGGCTTTAAAGGTGCGGCCGTAGTTTACCGTATCGCCCGGCTTGATTTCCTTGACCATCGAAACGACCGACTTTACCGTCATAACAGGAATAAAATCTTCGGGGAGCTTAAGCTCGGGCGACGGAGTAAGTCCGTAAAGTATTATTCCTGGGCGGCAAAACTCCAAATGCTTTTCTTTGTCAAGGCAAAACGCCGCAGAGTTACAGCAATGGCATACACGCGGCTTTATTCCTGCGGCTTTAAAACGCTCTATTCCTTGTAAGAAGCGGCTGTACTGTTCATCGGTAAAGCCGTCTTCATTCGAAGCAGAGCGATCGGATTCCGCAAAGTGGGTAAAAATACCGTCAAATTTAAAGCCGGGAAGCGTAGCCGCCGCTATCGCGTCATTTATTCCCGAAAGGGAATCGTCACGGCAGTCAAAGCCGATTCTTCCCATTCCGGTATCAAGCTTTATATGAATTTTTACGGTAACGCCGTCCGCCGTTGCTTTGTCGGATAAATCCTTTGCATATTCGGGCGAATAAACGCTTTGGGTAATATCGTTAAGATAAAGCTGAGCCGCCATACTTACAGGGGTATACCCCAAAATAAGTATCGGCTTTGTTATGCCGCAGCCTCGGAGGGTTATCGCCTCCTCGATATTGGAAACGGCGAATGCAGAAGCGCCGTTCTCTTCAAGAACTGGGGCGATATTCCTTGCGGAGTGACCGTATGCGTCGGCTTTTACAACCGCCATAAGACGCGCGCTTCCCGCTTCGTCCTTTATTATGCGAAAATTATGTATCAGCGCGTCAATATCAATCTCCGCCCAGGTTCTGTGTAAAAATTCCATAGTGCTACCACCTTAAAACAAAAATCTTATACGCTTTTTTGCAAACGCTTTTTTACGCGGCTTGCAAAGGGAATACAGACAAGGCTTAAAAGCATCCATAAAAATGAGTAGAGCGGACAAATCTGACCGCCTATGTTAAGGGGCATTTTGCTGTAATCCCAGACATTTTTCTTTAAAATTATGTTGAACACAATGCCGAAAACAAATTCTACGGCGGTTACTGCGGCGCTTCCTGCAATACCCTTTACCAAAAGACTTGCTTTTTTAAGCTTTTCCGAAATAGAGCCGAAAATCATAAAGCATATTCCGCCGGCGCCCAGCATTGACCAATGTGTATATCCGCGCCAAAGTACCTCGATAAGTCCGTATCCGCAGGCGCCTATTGAAAACATCATAAACTGTAATTTACGCTTTTGCATTTTTCTCACCCGTAATATTATGGGTGAAAAGTTATTTTGCTATACAAAGCAAAAAGGCAGGAA
>JAEDML010000080.1 GCA_016303035.1 Clostridiaceae bacterium
CGTTTTTAAGTCGGAGTACGGCGAAGCGCCGTCGTTATACAGAAAAGGCCGCCTTCATTAAATATAGAAGACGGCCTTAATCTATCGTACAAATTACGGTTAAAATATATCGTTTTTCTATTTGCTCTTGCTCCAGGAAGAGGGTGACAGCGCGATAATTATCGGGAAAATTTCAAGTCTTCCCAAAAGCATGGCAAGAGAAAGAATATACTTTGAAAAGTTTGAAAAATCGGCATAGCTGCCGGCAGGACCTACCGCTCCGAATCCGGGACCCACATTATTAAAGCAGGCCGCCGACGCGCTGACAACGGTTTCAAAGCTAAACGGTTCAAAGCTTATTAAAAGCGTAATTGCAAAGTAGCAGATAGAATAAATTATAAAATAATTACTTATATTTTTTGATGTAGCGGTATCTATGGGTTTACCTTCGAAGTGTATTGTTCCGACTGAACGCGGATGAATCAAATGCTTAATTTCCTTCGAAACCTGTTTGAACATTATTACTATTCTTGACATTTTAAGTCCGCCTGCGGTGGAGCCTGCGCAACCGCCCATAAACATTAGTAAGAAAAGAATTATTTTCGAGAAGGTTGGCCAGCGATTAAAGTCGGCGGTGCAATAACCGGTTGTGGATATAACGGAAGAAACCTGAAAAGCAGACGCTCTTAACGAGTCAGAGAAACTGTTATACAGGTGCGAAATGTTTGCGGTTATTGCGGTTACAGCAACTGCCACTATTCCAAAAAAGCACCATAATTCACTGCTTTTGAAGGCGCTGCGAAAACGACGGATAAGTATAAGGTAATAAATGTTGAAATTTGCCGAAAACAGCAGCATAAACGCGGTTATTACCCACTGTATATACGGACTGTATCCGCTGATACTGTCAGATTTAATTCCAAATCCGCCGGTTCCTGCGGTACCGAATGCATGCACTATACTTTCAAAGATAGGCATACCGCCGAGAATCAAGAGTACGGTTTCAATGACGGTCATTGCAATGTATATTAAATAAAGTATAACGGCAGTATCCTTTACCCTGGGCACTAATTTTCCCTTTATAGGACCCGGAATTTCGGCGCGGAGAATATGTATGGGTCTTTCCGAAATATTCGGCAAAATAGCCATTACAAAGACGAGAATTCCCATACCGCCTATCCAATGGGTAAAGCTTCTCCAAAAAAGCGTGCAGTGACTCAGCGATTCTAAATCAGTAATTACCGAAGCGCCTGTTGTGGTAAAACCGCTCACTGTTTCAAAAAAAGCATTTGTAAAGGACGGAATTTCTCCGCTTATAACAAAAGGCATGGCTCCGAAAAGCGAGAGCAATATCCAGGTAAAAGCAACTGTAATAAAGCCTTCCTTTGCAAAAATCGTACTGTTACGCGGCTTAAACAGAAGATTTGGTATATATCCTACCAAAAAGCATATCAAAGAAGTCAGAAAGAAGTAAAAAGCGGCCTTTTCACCGTAAAAAATACCTACTGCTGTGGGGAGCAGCATTAAAACTGCTTCAACACGCAAAACAATACCTATGGCGTTTAAAATAATTCTGCGATTCATTCCCTTTTACCTCTGACTGACAATATCCGAAAGATCGTTTAAGCGACCGTTGGCAGACAATACTACAACTCTGTCTTCCGGTAAAATCATATCTTCACCGGTAGGAATAACGGTTTTTCTTCCGCGTACGATGCCGGCAACCAGTATATTAGGCCGCGTAGGCAAATTTTTAAAGGGAATGTTAATAATTTTGCAATCGGGCTTAACCTCAAATTCAAGCGCTTCTGCACCGTCGTCCATCAGTTTGTAAAGCGTTTCAACCTTACTGCCGATAGAGTTCTGGAGGGCACGCGCATATCTTACGATAACATTTGTAACAGATCTACGCGGCGAAGCAATGCAGTCGATACCGAGCTTTGCCGCCATCGTAAGAAATTCCGATCTGTCAATCTTTGAAATTATTTTAGGAACATTCTGCATAGAGGCAAAGTAAGAAAGCAAAATATTTTCTTCATCAATTCCGGTGAGAGATACAAAGGCATCTACACTTTTAATGCCCTCTTCAAGCAATAGGTCCTGATTTGCAATGTCGCCGTTTATTATAACCGCCTTAGGCAGTAGTTCGCTGAATTCCGCACAGCGCTTGATATCAGGATCTATGATTTTTACCGAACTTCCCACCGCTGTAAGCATTTTTGCAAGATAGTATGTTGTGCGCGTGGCGCCCAGAATCATAATATTCCGAGCCTGACGCTGCATAAGACCAAGCTTTTTCAGAACGCCGGATATGGCGGCAGGGGAAGCCGTAATACCTATCTTATCGCCGCCCTTAAGCACGAAATTACCGGATGGAATGTAGACAGAGTCGCCTCGCTGCACGGCGCAGATAAGAAAATTTTCGGGGTATTTTTTCTTAAGCTCCATAAGGCTTACACCGTCAAGCTCGGAGTCATTTTTAAGCCTGACCTCAATCATTTCAAAGCTACCGCGTGAGAACGGCTCTATTTTAACGGCCGTAGGCAGCTTTAAAATATTGAAAATCTCTCTTGCAACCAGACGTTCCGGATTTATAGTAAGAGAAAGGCGCAGTTCGTCCTTAAGAAATCCGAGACTTTTTTCATTGTATTCGGGATTACGTATACGCGCTATTGTATGCTTTGCCCCTAATTTTCTTGCAATAAAACAGGTAAGCATATTAAACTCGTCAGAGCCGGTTACGGATATTAAAAGATCGGAATGAGCAACATCGGCTTCTGTAAGAGCGTCGGAGTCGATACCGCTTCCGCACAGCGTCATAACGTCGAAAACGTTAGTTACTTCGGTTATTACGGCGGGGTCATTATCGATTACTGTTATGTTATGCCCCTCGGCAAGCAGACTTTTAATTATGGTAGAACCGATTTTTCCGCAGCCGACAATAATAATATTCATTTAATCATTCCCTCTGATTATCGTGTTTAGTAGATGTTATATAGAAATGCCGCCTTAAAAAGGGTAGAAGGCGGCAAAATATGATTATGCTTTATTATATAACTTTTATTTAATAATTACAAGTAAAAACGGAGAATTTAAAGCGCTTCAAAAATTCTTGAACCGCGCTTTTTAAGCCAACACAGCAAAGCAGCGGAAATTACTGAAAGAAAAACACCGCACAGAAGCATAAAAAGCTCTGTATTTATGTATTTATAAACTGCATAGTATAAAATACCGAGCGCTATTACAATTATCCATCCGCTGAATAACGCAATCATAACGCCCATGCTTTGCTTTACGGCAACGGTTTCACTCGACCAGTTTAGATTGGGCATTTTAAGGTTTATTGCAAGACCGAGAGATGCTGTAAGCAGGGTAAAAAGCATTGGAAGCAGTATGAGCATTAAGGAAAAGTATATGCTTGAATTTACCGCCATCGCCAGGCATACCGAGCATATAAATACAGGTATTTCGGTAATTAAAAGGTGAAGGTTAAGCTTAGCCTTTAATACCTGCCAGGCTGATACAGGAAGTGATTGCATAAGCCATATGCTTTTGCCCTCCAGCGATACTGACGGGGCTGTAATATCGTTCATTGACGCAGTCATACAAATCAGTGCGCAGGCAATAAGCGGTATAATGCCTTCATTTCCGATAGAAAACGAAGACATAACTTCAAGTATGAATGACCGCTTTATTATCGCCGCCGCGGCTATAACTATGAGTATAAGGGTTCCAAGACAGCAGTTGAGCATATATGTAGCGCTTGAAAGCAAATGCCTTATTTCTTTGCTTAACAGTGCGCCGGAAACATTCCGAATCTTTACCGAGGTTTCGCGGTACTTTCTTTTTACAGTACCTGAGCCTGAGGAGGCCAGTTTTAAAAAGCTTCTTGAGAGCACAAGCCAAATAACAGCAAAAACCGCCAAAACAATAACCGTAAAAAGCAGCAGTGAGAGTGCATCTCCCTCAGCACCGCGTCCCATTAAATAAACAGGGTAGACAGCTCCCTTTATTTTTTTACCTACAATATCTGCGTTGCCTATGAGCTGCTGCAGCAGCGTGTATGCCTGCGTATAAAAGTAGAAATAGGCGCCGAGAAATGCAAGAGATATAATAACGGTAATAAAGCTTTTGGATTTCAATTTTCCGTTTATCTTTGCAACTATCCAACCAAGAATACAGGAAATACTGAGAATAAACAATGAAAGTACAAGTATTACAAAAAGGTCAAAAATAACTGCAACAGCGCCGGGAGCGGCGGTTATCCAGTAAACAACCATTGCAGGAAGCAGGACAAGCACTTCATAGAAAAAGCCCCAAAACCATACACCGAACAGTCTTACCGTTAAAATTTTTGAAGGGGGAACAGGCAGGGAGAGCAACAACTCATTATCCTTAGCTACATACAGCGTGGAATATGTATTGAATACGCTTCCGAACACGCCGAGAGCAAGTGACATAAGGCACATAATGGCGTGATAAAGCCACCCCATACCGATAGTTACCAGGGGAGCACAAAGCATTTTTCCCACATAGAAAAACACACCGAACAAGAAAACACAGGTAACGGCATACAGAAGCGAATATCCTATAATACCCGATTTAGAACGGTTTTTACCCGTTTTTCTGTCTTGGAAGAAATAGGAACCTATCTCCATCAGCTGTTTTTTAAAGAGGGCTTTCAGCATGATTCTCCCTCCAGTTCAAGAAATACCGATTCGAGCGATGTATCGCCCTTTACCTCCTCCATAGTTCCTGAACGTATCAGCTTACCGCCCTTAATAATTGCAACCTTATCGCACAGCTTTTCGGCGACTTCAAGCACATGGGTGGAGAAGAAAATAGCGCCGCCTCTGTTGCATACCTCTCTCATCATTTCCTTAAGCAGATGGGAGGCTTTAGGGTCAAGTCCGACAAACGGTTCATCCATAATAATAAGCTTTGGTGAATGAATCCACGCCGAAATAATAGCAAGCTTTTGTTTCATACCGTGAGAATAGGCCGAAATCGGCTGCGCAAGGTCTTCATTCAGTTCAAATGCATCAGCGTATTTATGTATTCGCTGTTTGCGCTCAGGAACGCTTATTCCGAAAATGTCGGCAATAAAGTTTAAAAACTGAATTCCGGTCATAAATTCATAAAGATCCGGATTATCGGGAATATAGGCAATCTGCTTTTTGCAGTCTATGGGATTCTCCTTTACCGAGATACCTCCGACCGTGATTTCGCCGCTGTCAAACTGCAGTATTCCCGCACAGGATTTGATCGTAGTAGTTTTTCCGGCGCCGTTATGACCTATAAAGCCGTAAATTTCCCCGGGTTTAATATGCAGAGATAAATCGTTTACCGCATTTTTTTCGCCGTATTTTTTTGTAAGATGTTCAATCTTAAGCATATCTTTTCTCCTTGTCAAATATTATGCGAGGTTATGTATTGTATTTATTGTATATTCAGACATATAAAATGTCAATGTAATTGTAATATGATTTATAAGATAATTTCTTAAAAATTGGGTCTCGAAATAATTTATATTTATGCTAATATATGGTTGTGTATTTATTCTAGGCTGACGAGTTTTAAATATATTGTGGGTTAAACCTTTGTCGGTTTATGAAAAAATATCCTGAATTCGTTTTTCTTGCGAGCACTTCGCAGCTTTATGAGTATGTAAAAATCAAGCGCCCGAAGTTTATGAGGCAGTAAAAAAAGCGGAAAGTGAATACGCCGTGATATTGCGCTTGTATGACAGCCTTAACTGTCAGTGTAATGCGACGGTTTCCTTCGGATTTAAGGCAAAAAGGGCATATTTATGCGATATGCTTGAAAACAGAATAAGTGAGTTAAAATCAGAAAACAACTCTGTAAAAATTCATGTCTCAAATTTTGAAATCGTAACACTTTTAATCGAAATTTAAGGAACAGATTGAAAAAAGCGCGAACCGTTTGGTTCGCACTTTTTTCAGAACGGTAAAACCGTTCTCTGTCAGTCTGCCGAATCTATTGCACCTCTGTCGCGGAAGAGGA
>JAEDML010000081.1 GCA_016303035.1 Clostridiaceae bacterium
CGGGTGAATTTGACGAGAATTCCAACAACAAGGTAATAGATTTTATGCCCGACCAAAACAACGAAATAAATAAGGGCGGCACACTGCGGCTCGGCGCATATCCCTGCAAAATCAAGGCAGGCAGCAAGATGGCGGAATGCTACGGCAGCGAAAATATAAGCGAGCGCCACCGCCACCGTTATGAGTTTAACAACGATTACCGCGATATTATGACCGAAAAGGGTCTGCTTATAAGCGGTACTTCGCCCGACGGTCACATTGTTGAAACGGTGGAAGTTCCCGAAAACGATTTTTATGTAGGGGTACAGTTCCATCCCGAATTCAAATCGCGCCCGAATAAGGCACATCCGCTGTTTTTAGGTCTTATACGCTCGGCGCTTAACAGACAGACAAAGCAATTCTGAATTAAAAGTAACACTAATATGCCGAGGCTTTATTTTGCCGCGGCATATTTACATTCAAGATTGATATTGCCCGTAATATATGTTAAAATAGACGCATTAACAAAGGAGAGGTATGCTTTATGAAAACGGTTATTTCCGTAATAGGTAAGGACACGGTAGGTATTATTTCAAAGGTAAGCGCGGTATGCGCCGAATGTAACGTCAATATAATTGATATTACGCAGTCGGTTTTGCAGGATATGTTTGTAATGGTTATGCTGACCGAAATTTCCGATTTAAACTGCTCCTTCAGCGATTTTTCGGATAAAATGAAGAAGCTCGGAGAAAGCATAGGCACCGATATACGCGTTATGCATGAGGATATTTTTAATTCCATGCACCGCATTTAGTTAAAAGCCTTTTAAGGAGCAAAGTTATGCTTAATTTAAACGATATTATAGAAACCATAAATATGATTGAATCGGAAAACCTCGATATCCGAACGGTTACTATGGGAATTTCATTGCTTGACTGCTGTGATTCCGACGCTAAGACCGCCTGCGATAAAATTTACAATAAAATAACCCGACTTGCGGGAAACCTTGTAAAGACGGGCTGTGATATCGAGCGCGAATACGGTATACCGATAATAAACAAGCGAATATCGGTAACACCGATAGCAATGGTTGCCGCCGCTTCGGGCGGAGATCCCGTTATGTTTGCCAAAACTCTTCAGCGCGCCGCCGACGCTACCGGCGTTAACTTTATCGGCGGATACTCAGCGCTTGTACATAAGGGCTTTTCGGCAGGCGACCGTGAGCTTATAGAGTCGATTCCCGAAGCGATGAGCGTAACCGAAAATATATGCTCCTCGGTTAATATCGGCTCGACAAAGTCAGGAATAAATATGGACGCGGTTAAGCTTATGGGACAGATAATACGCAAAACCGCCGCCGCCACGGCTGACCGCGACTGTATCGGCTGTGCAAAGCTGGTGGCTCTCTGCAACGCACCCGAGGATAACCCCTTTATGGCGGGAGCCTTCCACGGCGTGGGCGAGCCCGACTGCGTTATAAATGTAGGCGTTTCGGGCCCCGGTGTTGTACGCGCGGCGCTTAAGAAATGCCCCGACGGCGACCTCGGCGAGGTAGCCGAAATAATCAAGCGCACCGCCTTTAAAATTACAAGAATGGGTCAGCTTGTCGGCGCCGAGGCTTCAAAACGGCTGGGCGTACCCTTCGGAATAGTGGATTTATCGCTTGCACCGACCCCTGCTGTCGGCGATTCGGTTGCGCATATACTTGAAGAAATGGGTCTTGAATGCTGCGGAATACACGGCACCACCGCCGCGCTTGCCATGCTTAACGACGCGGTTAAAAAGGGCGGCGTTATGGCTTCCTCCGCCGTCGGGGGACTTTCGGGCGCGTTTATACCCGTAACCGAGGACGCAGGTATGATAGACGCGGCGCGTTCGGGCGACCTTATCATAGAAAAGCTTGAAGCTATGACCGCGGTATGCTCGGTAGGGCTTGATATGATAGTAATTCCCGGCGATACCCCTGCCGAGGTTATATCGGCAATAATTGCGGACGAGGCGGCAATAGGTATGGTCAACAGCAAAACAACCGCCGTAAGGGTTATACCGGCAATCGGCAAAAAGCAGGGCGAGGAATTGGAGTTTGGCGGACTGCTCGGTACGGGTCCCGTAATGGCAGTCAACCTGAATAAGAGTCCCAAAAAATTCATCGACCGCGCCGGCAGGATCCCCGCTCCCCTGCAGAGCCTTAAAAACTGATATGAAAAACATTATTCTGATAGGTATGCCCGGCGCCGGCAAAAGTACGGTAGGCGTTTTGCTTGCCAAAAAACTGCTGATGAGCTTTACGGATACCGACCTTATAATACAAAAGCAATATGAAAAGCCGCTGTGCGATATATTAAAAAAGCACGGAAAGCAGGAATTTATTAAAATAGAAAGCGAGGTTTTATGCTCGCTTGAAATTCATGACAGCGTTATTGCAACGGGCGGTAGCGCGGTTTACACCGAGAAAGCCATGCGGCATTTAAGGCAAAACGGTATAACGGTATACCTTAAGCTTTCGTCTAATGAGATAAAAGACCGTATTGACAATCTAAGCACGCGCGGTATTGCGATGGACAACGGCGAAACGCTTGACGACATATTTGCCGAGCGCGCGCCGCTGTATGAAAAATATGCCGATATTACCATTTGCTGTTCGGGTCTGTCCGCAGGACAGTGTGCCGACAAAATTGCCGAAATGTTATAATGAAAAAACTGCCTTATCAGTTCAGCCTGATAAGGCAGTTTTTTAAATATTATTTTTACTGTAATACTGTACGGCTTTTTCCATAAACTCGTCGGTCACATCGAAAAATTCGGCAAGCGAATTTATATCGGTGTATCCGTTCCTCAGCGCGCGCCTGTACTTTTCCTCGGGCACTAATCTTTTTATCGCCCAGCGGTCAGCCTTGTTTTCGTGCTTACTGCGAACATCAATAGGCGCGTACATATTGTAAAAACCAAGCGTTTCGCAGTGACCGAGCTCGTGAGCCAAACACACGCGCTCCTCGGCATTGGTTTTAATATTACTGTCAAGCGCGATATACAGCTTACCGTCGTGCAGTAATGATACCGAGCCGTTTTCCGGCAGCGAAAAACGGTCTACGGTTATACCGCTCTTTTCAGCTAGATTATAAAGCTTAAGTGTTTCCATTTCCTCGTTCCTTTACATACTGTGCATATCTTTTTACTTCATTCCACATTTCATCGGTGACCTCTGTGTCACCTCCGAACAAAGCCGCTTTTAAACTTTCCTCATCTGCCCTTACGGTATGACCTCCGTAAAGATAATCAACACTAACCCCGAAATATTCCGCTATTTTGGAAAGCGTCGCCGCGGAAAGCGACTTGATGCGTCCCATTTTAAAATCGGTGAGTATTGCTCTCGGTATACCGCAGTCGCGGCACATTGCCGTTACATTAACCGACTTTTTTCTGCATAATTCTTCTATCCGATTATAAACGCAAGCCATTTTTTCTTCCCCTTTTTGTGCAGTTATACGAATTACTGAATTTCGTAATTTATGTCCTTGACATTTACGGTTTTTCGTAATAGAATATGCACATAGTTACGAAATTCCGTAAACATATACTCAATAAACAAATTGTATTACATAATTTCGTAATTGTCAAGTATGAATTAAAAAGGGAAGAATGTTATGTATTATTGCAAAGACTGCGGATGCGAATTTGAAAAAGCCGAGATACTCGCCCAGACGCACGGACTGAGCCGTCCGCCCTATGAAAAGCATGCGGCGTGCCCCTGCTGCGGCTCGGGTAACTTTCACGAAAAGGCCGCGCGCCATTGCAGGTGCTGCGGAGCGCGTCTTCCCGAGGGCGCGCACGATTACTGCAACGCAGAATGTAAAGCACGGGGCAAAAAGCTCTGGGAAAAGGAGAGATACAGGCGGCATCTTTCTCGGATAGACCCGATTTCGGTTATAATCCGCGAAGCCGATGAATACAACAAAACACACGGAACGGAATACAGCTACGGTCAGTATGTAGCCTTTATACGCCCCGAAGAAGGGAGAGAACAAGCATGACCCCCGAAGAAAAGAAGGAATACCTTGCCAAATACAGGCTGCAACAGGCTAAAATTCGCAGAATTTCCGAAATGATGTCGGCAAATCCCGAAAACCGCGAGCTGTACAAAAAGCAGATTACAGATGCCCGTATGCTGCGCGATAAAATTGAAGGAGATATCGAAGCGGTAGACGGGGGAATCCTCTCTGAGGTGCTTTCGCAGAAATATCTCTGCGGTAAGCCGCTTGAGGAAATTTCCTACTGCCTTAATTACAGCCGCAGACAGATAGAACGCCTGCACGTCAAAGCGCTGGAAAGACTTAGAATTTCTTAAAGCATGCTTTACTTTTTCTTCAAAATCTATTATACTTATAAAAAGAACATTTGTTTGTCGAAGTGTGTCGGCGATTTATAGATTTTTTTGCAGAAATCGGGGTGAATTTCAGATGTCGGACAGAATAATTCTTCATTGCGACCTTAACAATTTTTTTGCTTCGGTGTCGCTGCTGCTTAATCCCACGCTTTACAATCTGCCCGTCGCGGTATGCGGCGATAAAGAAAAACGGCACGGCATAGTTCTTGCAAAGAACGAGATAGCAAAATCCTACGGCGTTAAGACTGCCGAAGCGATTTTTGAAGCACAGGCAAAATGCCCCGACCTTGTAATTTTACCGCCCGATATGGAAAAATACCGTGAATATTCCGAAGCGGCTAAGAAAATTTACAGCCGCTATACCGATATGACCGAGCCGTTCGGAATAGACGAATGTTGGCTTGATGTAACGGGCAGTACCCTGCTGTTCGGGGACGGCGAGATAATCGCAAACAGAATAAGGCGCGATATGAAGCGGGAGCTGGGACTTACCGTATCGGTGGGCGTAAGCTTTAATAAAATTTTTGCAAAGCTCGGGTCCGATATGAAAAAGCCCGACGCCGTAACCGTTATAACGCGGGAAAATTTCGGGGAAAAGGTATGGCCGCTCCCCGTTTCAGACCTGCTTTTCGTAGGCAAAAAATCCTACGAACGGCTTAAAAGCTCAGGGATATACACAATAGGCGACCTTACGCACTGCAGTGACAGTATGCTTAACCGTCTGCTCGGCAAAAACGGAATCCAGCTAAAACAATATGCTTTAGGAGAAGACAATTCCCCCGTTGAAAGGCTTGACAGCGTTCATATACCCAAAAGCGTCGGCCGTTCGGTTACCGAGGGAAAGGATTTTACCGACTGCGCCGAGGTCTGGCGTACCTTTCTTTCTCTATCCGAAGAAATTTCCGATTCGCTGCGGCAATACGGTCTTTACGCCGGCGGGATACAGGTGCACATACGCACCTCCTCCCTTGCGGTAAAGGAATTCAGCCGTTCGCTTAAAAATCCTACCGATTCATCGCTTATTATAGCGCAAAAGGGAATGGATTTATTTAAGGAGAATTTTAATTTCAATCAGCCGCTGCGCTCGGTGGGAATCCGCGCAATAAATCTTAAAAATACCGATACCGCCGTACAGCAGGATATTTTCGGAGATTTTGAAAAGCAGAAAAGATTAGAACAAATAGAAAGCTCGGTATATGAAATCCGCCGCAAATTCGGCGGAGACAGTATAAAGCGCGGAGGGACTTTTTAGGTGCCTCCGCTTTACTTTTTTATTCATATGCAGTATAATATTTTTACTTTTAAAAGCAAAGGAACATATTATGCATAACAAGGAAGATTTCGATTTAATAAAAATGAGCCCGAAGCACCGCGAAAATGACGGTTACGAGGACATAAGCTCCTCATACGAGGATATATATTCAAAAAGCCGCAATGCAGGCGGAAATGCGCCGCGAAAAAGCACCAAAGGTAAGAAAAAGAAACGCAAAAAGCATATATTCCTAAAAATTTTTGCCGCTGTTTTGTG
>JAEDML010000002.1 GCA_016303035.1 Clostridiaceae bacterium
TTTATAATGGGATTGTTAAAAACCTCGGCGCCGTCAACGGTTATTTCGCCGCCGTCAGGCATATAAACGCCCGAGACAAGACGCAGCAGTGTAGATTTTCCCGAACCGTTTGATCCTACAAGGCCGTAGATAGAGCCGTCCTCAATCTCGAAATCAACTGCGTCAAGAGCCGTTTTCCCTTCAAAGGTCTTGGTAAGACCGTTACCTCTTATCATAAGCCTCTCTCCTTATATTCTTCATCTACTATTTCAATAACATCGCTTTTGGTAAGTCCCATTTCCCTGGCCTTTGAAACCGCCGCCGCGAAATTCGCCTTAGCCGTCTTTATTACCGCCAAATCGGCGCTCGCATCCTCCGACATAAAGGAGCCCTTACCCTTTACCGAATAAATTATACCCATACTTTCAAGCTGACTGTAGGCCTTTTGAATTGTATTTGGGTTGACCGAAAGGTCGATTGCAAGCGACCGCACCGACGGTAACTGCTGTCCCCCGTCAAGTATTTTCAGGGCTTTCATTCTTATAAATGCGTTTACTATCTGGTCGCAGATAGGCACGCCGCTCTTATAATCAAGCTGAAACATACGGCACCTCCCTAATATCAGTCTTAACTGTACTACCTCGAATAATACAGTTATATAATACCTTATATATACGCCTTTGTCAACAATTATTTTTAAGCACTTGAAAAAATAATTCCAAGATGTATAATTATGTTTGAAAAATGCTTTTGGGGGAGTTACGGTTTGGAATCGTATCAGTTTTTGCTTGCGCTTGCGCTCATACTCATTTTCACAAAGGTTTTCGGTCTTATGACCGCTAAAGTACATCTGCCTCAGGTAGTCGGTGCTCTTATTGCCGGTATAATTTTGGGGCCGAGCGGTATAGGACTGCTCACCGAATCCGATTTTTTGCTTAAAACCTCCGAAATAGGTGTTATAATGCTTATGTTTATAGCGGGAATAGATACCGATATAAACGAGCTTAAGCGTACAGGACCTGCCGCCTGCCTTATTGCCGTGTTGGGCGTTGCTGTTCCGATAATCGGTTGCGGAGGTACATATTTTCTTTTCTTTGAACGCACGGCAGATTTTAACAGCATTATAAAAGCTATATTTGTAGGCGTGGTTTTTGCCGCTACTTCGGTAAGTATTACGGTTGAAACGCTTAACGAAATGGGAAAGCTGAAAACACCGGTAGGGGCAACACTGCTTTCTGCGGCAATAATAGACGATATTATAGGGATAGTCGTATTAAGCGTTGTTTCGGGTCTCGGAGACTCGGACATCAAGCCCGGAATAGTAGTGCTTAAGATTCTCGGTTTCTTCGTCTTTACGCTTGTAGTAGGTTTTCTTGTATACAAGCTTTTCAAGAGGATAACGATAAATCACGAAAAAAGCCGCCGCGTTGCGGTTTGGGCGCTTGCGTTCTGCTTTATAATGTCCTACTGTGCCGAAAAATTATTCGGCGTGGCGGATATTACGGGTGCATACTTTGCCGGTGTAATTCTGTGTAATCTTACCGGTTCAAGAAAATATGTCGCAAAAAAGGTAACTGCGGCATCATACCTCGTATTTTCTCCGGTATTCTTTGCGGGTATAGGACTTAAAACCAATCTTTCGGGGCTTAACGGGAGCATAATACTTTTTGCCTTGGTGCTTGCCGTTATGGCGGTTATGACCAAAATCCTAGGCTGCGGCGCGGCGGCAAAGGTATGCGGAATGTCAAATCGTGAATCGCTTACAGTCGGAATCGGTATGGTCGCGCGGGGCGAGGTTGCCCTTATGGTCGCGCAAAAGGGTATCGACACGGGAAACATATCCGCTGATATTTTCCCGGCAATTGTCCTTTGCGTTGTTGTAGCGGCGCTTATAACTCCTGTTTTGCTTAAGCTTGTAATATCAAAAGGCGATAAAAATACGCCGAAATATAACGATGAACCCGATAATTTAACAAAAGTTACGGTATAAACTGATTGCTTATAATATTTTTCTTGCAAAACTGTCTTTCTTGCTTTATAATTAGTAGTAAACTGTTTTTACCTATTCGGCTGATGCCGCACATATTATAAAACAAAGGTTGTCGTAAATAATGAATAATATTTCGCTTTCCTACCTCGTTAAGCTGGCTTTAAAGAAGCTGTGGTTCCTGCTTCTTGCCGCTGCCGTATTCGGCGTTTGCACCTTTTGCTACTGCAATTTTCTGACAAAGCCTGTTTACAAAGCCTACGGCTCGCTGCTTGTTACCAACGGCGCACTTATTTCAAACAGTACAAGTTCCGCATATCAGTCATCGTCGTCAAAGATTGCCGGAACCGATATAGTAGCATCCCTAAATCTTGCAGATACTATAAAGGATATTCTTAATACTCCCGATATATTTAAGGATCTTTCCGAAGCGACCGGCGGAAAATATTCGTACCGAGAGCTTATGTCTTCCTCCACGGTAGCCAGAAGAAGCGATACCACGCTGTTTATAGACATTTCCTTCAGCACCGGCAGCCGGCAGGATTCGGTAGAGCTTGTTAACACTTTTTTAGAACTTGCACCTGCATATATATCAAAAAGTCTGCCTGATTCAAATTCAAGCATAACTACTACTGCGGACGCGGCCGTTAAAACCTATCCGCGCACCGCTTTTTCAACCCTCACTGCCGCACTTATCGGCGCAGTAGTTGCCTTTGTTATCGTATTTATTGTTGACAGTACGGATCATGCACTTAAAGGCGATAAGGATTTCACCGAAAATTTCAGTATTCCGCTTTTAGGTACTGTCCCCGATTTTGCAGAAACTCAAATGTATTCGAAAGGAGGATACGGAAATGGCAGCAAATAATGCAACCGCAGAAAACAAAGCGCAAACGGCAGACAAAAACCCTATAAAGCACGCTCCGTTTGCCGTTGTCGAGGCATATAAGAAAATCCGTACCAACCTTAAATTTCTGCTTGCTAAAAATGACGGCGGCATTATCACCTTTTCAAGCGCCGATGAATCCGAAGGCAAGTCCACTACCTCTATCAATATGGCTATCGCCTTTTCACAGCTCGGCGGAAAAATCCTGCTGCTTGACGCAGATATGCGCCGCCCTTCAGTCAACAAAAAGCTGAAAATTGAAAACAATGACGGACTTTCAAACATAATAGCAGGTCTTTCGGATTTTGACAGCGCGGTATATCACTACAATTCAAATCTTGATATACTTACCTCCGGTCCTACCCCGCCCAATCCTTTGGAGCTTTTAAGCACCGAAACGTTTGACAGTCTGCTTGAAACTCTCAAATCCGAATACGATTATATACTAATCGATACTCCGCCCATAAATGCGGTATCCGACGCTCTCGTAGTAGCGCCCAAAACAGACGGTCTGCTGCTTGTAGTGCGCGCGGGATATACACGCAGGGATTCTCTTAAGCAAACCATAAGCGCCGCAGAATTTGCCAACATAAACATTTTAGGCGCAATAATGAACGGCTCTGACAGTAATGCTAAAAATTATAAATACCGCAAATATAAGTATTCATACAAATATTATTCTAAATATTAAAGCAAAGATTAAACCGGTGGAGATATGTATATATCTCCCCGTTTAATTATATAATGGTCATCAAACGTCGAAATAGTGAAATTCTTTCACATTTCGACACCAAATCTTTGATTTGGTAACAAATTTTCTTTAAAATTTTTTTATCCCATTGCAATAAATATATGGCAGAATTAAATTCTGCTAAAGCCGATGATATCGGCTTGTCGAAACACCCCCGGCGTTTCGACATTCTATATTTATTATAGGAGAATTATATGAATCGGTTTCTTGACATACATTCTCATATTCTTCCCGGCGTGGATGACGGCGCGCGTGATATTGACGAATCATTAGAGCTGCTTAAGATTATGAAATCGCAAGGCATTACAGATGTTGTTGCTACACCTCATTTTTATGCGTCATACGATAATCTTGAGGATCATCTTGAAAAGATAAATAGCGCATACCTAAATCTTGTTTCGGCTGCCGACGGTTTAAATCTTCCTAACATATATTTAGGTAATGAAGTATTTTATTTCAGCGGTATAGGCAAAAGCAGCGACATTAAGGTGCTTTGCATAGAAAATTCACCGATTCTTTTGCTTGAACTTCCCGTTTGCGAAATCAGTGAATCTATTTTAGAAGATATAAATGAGCTTAGTATTTCTTTGGGTATAGTTCCCATAATTGCGCATATTGAACGCTATTCACATAACCGCGGTTTTAAAAAACTGCTCAAAATGATTGAAAACGGCGTGGCTTTCGCACAGCTGAACGCTTCGTCTGTGCTTCATTCCGACTTTAAAAAAACGGCAGCAAGGCTAATTAAAGGCGGATATATCTCTTTTATAGCAACCGACACACATTCAGTTGATATACGCCCTCCCATGCTTGCAGACGCACTTAATGAAATAAGCAGTAAATTCGGAGAAGACTGCAAAAGGCTATATACCGAAAATTCACAAAAGCTGTTAGAACGGCTTTTAGCTCAGAACGGATAGGTAACTCTATGAAAAGCAAAACTCTTTGTATAAACAAATCCCGCGGCTTGGAATACATCACATTCCCGAAGCTTACGGCAAGCGGTGTTGTAAGGCATATATTTTCCACGCGTATAGGCGGCGTCAGCACGGGACGGTACGAGTCTATGAATCTAAGCTTCACTAACGGAGACAGCCGTGAAAATGTTTTAAAAAACTATGAAATTTTATGCAAGGCTGCCGAAATAGATATATCCCACCTTGTGCTCAGCCGCCAGACACATACGGATAATATAAAAAGCGTAACGGCAAAGGACTGCGGAACAGGTATTTTCAAGCCCTCGTTTAATGATATTGACGGTCTTATAACCGATGAGCCGAATGTCGCGCTTGTAACGCAGTATGCCGACTGTACGCCGCTGTTATTCTGCGATGTCAAAAAAAGGATCATCGCCTCCTCTCACGCCGGATGGCGCGGCACGGCAAAGCAGATAGGCAGAAAAACCGTAGAAAAAATGGTAAATGACTACGGCTGTAATACCTACGATATAATCGCCTGTATAGGTCCGTGTATAGGCAGGTGCTGCTATGAGGTAGACGAGCCTGTATATAACGAATTTATAAAAATACCGTATTTAAAGCTTGATTCAATTTTTATTCCGAAGGGCAACGGCAAATATATGCTTGATAACGCCGAAGCCAACCGCCAAATTCTTATATATTCGGGAATAAAAGAGGATAATATGGATATATCCGATTTATGCACCTGCTGTGAAAGTAAGGAGCTTCATTCCCACCGTGCAACACACGGCGAACGCGGAAATATGGCGGCGATAATTGAACTTAAAGGCTGATAACATCCCAAAACAACTCCTAAAAATCAATACGCTTTGTTACTTTAATAAAATAAAGTGATAAAGCGGATTGCTTTTTTATTCATTACTGCCAAAGATGATAAAGCTTTAAAAAAACACTTTACAACTTCAGCTTGGTGAAGTATAATAGCAACATCAAATATTACTGAAGGAGAAAACCCGATATGAAAAAACTGTTAGCGCTTATAATGTCAATTATGTTAGTTGCGGCCTTTGCAGGCTGTGCAGGCAAGGAGGATAATTCCTCCGATTATGATTACATAAAGGAAAAAGGAACCCTTGTTGTAGGTATTACGGACTTTGCGCCTATGGACTACAAGGATGATGACGAAAATTGGATAGGCTTTGACGCCGATATGGCAACCGCCTTTGCAAATGAACTCGGTCTTAAGGTTTCTTTTGTTGAGATTGATTGGGACAATAAGGTTCTTGAGCTTGACAGCAAAACCATCGACTGCGTATGGAACGGTATGACGCTTACCGATGAGGTTACTTCCGCCATGGAATGTACAAAGGCGTACTGCAACAACAAGCAGGTTGTAATTGTTCCTGCCGACAAGGCCGCCGATTACCAGACTGCAGAAAGCTGCAAGAGCCTTAATTTCGCGGTTGAAGCAGGCTCGGCCGGCAAAGATATGGCTGAAGAAAACGGTTTCAGCTACACCGAGGTTAAAGACCAGGCAACCGCGCTTACCGAGGTTGCCGCAGGAACCTGTGACGCCGCTATAATCGACTCGCTTATGGCTGCCGCAATGGTCGGCGAAGGAACAGGCTATTCTAACCTTACCTACACAGTAGGTCTTAATGACGAGGAATACGGCGTAGGCTTCCGCAAAGGTTCAGATATGGCTGAAAAGCTTAACGAATTCTTCAGCAAATGCGCCGAGAACGGCGAAATGGAGAAAATCGCTGAGAAGTACGGCGTGCAGGCGGCTCTTATAAAGTAATAAAAATAAAAACGCACAAAACGGAGAGCCGTAATTGCGGCTCTCTGTTTTCCTAGTTATAATATAAAGGAAAGTATATATGTCTTTTAATAATTTTGCCGAACAGTTTCCGGTGGTTTTCAGCGCTCTTAACAGCGGATTTCTTCAAACACTTAAGCTGTTTTTCGTTACCCTGCTTGGCTCATTGCCGTTAGGGCTTATAATAGCTTTCGGCTCGATGAGCCGTTTTAAGCCGTTAAGCGCCGTTACACGGGTAATAGTATGGATCGTGCGCGGCTCTCCGCTTATGATTCAAATGCTTATAATCTATTTTTTCCCCGGACTCGTGCTTCACAACAATATATGGGGCGGCGGCGAGCAGGGAAGATTCATAGCGGCGTCGGTTGCCTTCATACTCAACTACGCCTGCTATTTTTCCGAAATATACCGCGGCGGAATACAGGGCGTTCCCGTAGGGCAGCAGGAAGCAGGTCAGGTTCTGGGGCTTTCGCGCTCGCAGATTTTTTTCAAAATAACCCTCCTGCAAATGATAAAGCGCATTGTCCCTCCGATGTCAAACGAAATTATTACCCTTGTTAAGGATACCTCGCTTGCGCGTATAATCGCATTGCAGGAGATAATATGGGCAGGTCAGGCGTTTATGAAGGGCTCGCACGGAATTTCGGGACAGATTTGGCCTCTGTTCTTTACAGTGGTGTACTATCTTGCTTTCAGCGGCATACTCACCCTGCTGTTTGGATATATCGAGAAGAAAATGGACTATTTCAGGAGTTAAGCAATGGCAGTATTAGAGGTAAAAAACATTAAAAAAAGCTTTGGCAAAACCGAGGTTTTAAAGGGTATAAGCTTTTCGCTTGAAAAGGGCGATGTGTTGTCCGTAATCGGATCTTCGGGCAGCGGAAAAACCACGCTTTTAAGATGCCTTAATTTCCTTGAATTTGCAGATGAAGGTACCATATCGGTAAACGGCAAGGTTATTTTTGACGGAGCTTCACCAAAGAAACTGAGCGATTCGGTTATAAGGGAAAACCGCCTGCACTTCGGCTTAGTATTTCAGTCCTTTAATCTTTTTCCGCAATACAATGTACTTAAAAATGTAATGCTTGCCCCTACCCTGCTAAAAAGAGACACGCCCGAAAACATTGAAAAGCGCGCAAGGGAGCTTATAAACCGCGTAGGGCTAAGCGACAGGATAGAAAACTATCCCTGTCAGCTTTCGGGAGGTCAGCAGCAGCGTGTTGCAATTGCAAGAGCGCTTGCCCTTAATCCCGACATTCTATGCTTTGACGAGCCTACCTCTGCGCTCGACCCCGAGCTTACAGGCGAGGTTTTAAGGGTAATAAAGGGACTTAAAAGCGGAGACAGTACAATGATAGTAGTAACGCACGAAATGGAATTTGCAAGGAATGTATCCGATAAAGTAATATATATGGCGGACGGGGTTATTGAAGAATACGGTACACCCGAGGAGGTGTTCGGCAATCCCCAATCCGAAAAAACACGCAGTTTTCTTAACAGTTCGTTTGAAAACATATAAATTCAGTTAGGATTTCAGCGTGAAAAATCGCTGACATGGTGATTATTTATCGCATTTTGTGTCTTAATAAAGATATGGTGATTATTATGATTCGTAAAAAGACCGACGGTTCTATGATTGACGATTTATTTAACCTGATAGCCTCCATTGACAACGCAGAGGACTGCAGGCTGTTTTTCAACGATCTTTGCACCAATAAGGAAATTGAGCAAATGGCGGAGCGTGTAAGAGCCGCAAAGCTGCTTATAGAGGGAAAAACCTATAATCAAATAATTGAGCAGACCGATATTTCGTCGGCAACGCTCAGCAGGATTTCGCGCTGTGTTCAATACGGAAACGGATACAGCAGGTTTTTGAATAAATGAATAATACCGACAGCCTTATGTTAAGACTGTCGGTATTTTTATTCTGCAAACAAAGGGGTTGAAAGGTATCTGTCGCCGGTATCGGGCAGCAGAACAACAATTGTCTTACCCTCGTTTTCAGGGCGCTTTGCAAGCTCGACTGCCGCCCATACGGCAGCTCCCGAAGAAATTCCTACAAGCACGCCCTCGGATTTACCGATTTTTTTACCGGTTTCAAAAGCCGCTTCATTCTCCACCGTAATAATCTCATCATATATTTTTGTATTAAGTACATCCGGTACAAAGCCTGCGCCTATACCTTGAATCTTATGCGCACCTGCAACGCCGGTGGAAAGTACGGCGGAAGAGGCCGGCTCTACTGCTACTACCTTTACCTCCGGCTTTTTGGATTTAAGATACTCGCCGACGCCTGTAACGGTTCCGCCTGTTCCTACGCCGGCAACGAAAATATCAACCTCGCCGTCGGTATCCTCATAGATTTCGGGACCGGTAGTACTGATGTGTGCCTTTGGGTTTGCAGGGTTTGAAAACTGTCCCGGGATAAAGCTGTTCGGAATTTCCTTGGCTAATTCCTCGGCCTTTGCAATAGCGCCCTTCATTCCCTTTGCGCCCTCGGTAAGAACAAGCTCCGCACCGTATGCCTTCATAAGCTGACGGCGCTCTACCGACATAGTTTCGGGCATTACGATTATAATTCTGTATCCGCGTGCCGCCGCAACCGAGGCAAGTCCTATACCTGTATTTCCCGAAGTAGGCTCAATAATTACAGAGCCCGGCTTTAGCTTTCCGGATTCCTCAGCCTCGTCTATCATAGCCTTGGCAATTCTGTCCTTAACCGAGCCGGCAGGATTAAAATATTCAAGCTTTGCAAGTACCTTAGCTTTAAGACCGTACTCCTTTTCGATGTGCGTAAGTTCGAGAAGCGGGGTTTTTCCTATAAGCTGATCTGCGGATGTGTATACCTTTGACATAACAATCACTCTTTCTGGTTTTCGTTGTATTTACCTACCTATCTAATAGGTTGGTAGTATAATACCACTTTTTTCCCGTATTGTCAATAGGTATTTTAAAATTTTTTGAAATACAGCATAAGAGCCGCGGAAAAGACCTCCGCGGCTCTTATGTAGCTTTATACGTTTTGTTTTTTTATGCCGAAAATCATTCTTAAAATACCGCTTAAAAACTTAGGACTCTTAACCAGAACAACCTTCATAACAATACCTCCGTTAACATTTTGAAAAGGAAATTCCCAAAATGATTACCCAAATTGCAAGCACTGCCACCAGAAATCTCGGAGGACAAAAGCAGCTTATCAGAAGACCTACCGCAAAAGTTACGGCAAGTATTCCCCTGTTGAAATTACAGCGTCTTCGCATTTTGATTCCCCCTTAGACTGCTTACAATACAGTATATAGGGAAATTGTAAAAATGTTACTTAATTTTATTCTTTTGCACATTCCACGGCTTTAATTGCTTTAATTCTTCAAATAGTTCGCAATATGACTTGTGCCTTGTCGGTTCTATTTTACTGTTTTTTACGGCTTCCAATACGCCGCAGCCCTTTTCGCAGGTATGCGTACAGGAGGTAAATCGGCATTGTCCTATATATTCCGAAAAATCGGGAAAGCACTCTGCCAAATGCTCTTTAAATCCATAATCGGAACCGTCGTATTCGATAGACGAGAAACCGGGTGTGTCGGCGACGTAACCGCCGAATTCGTGACGGAAAAGCTCGGTATGCCGAGTTGTGTGACGTCCCCTGCCGAGCTTTTCGCTGACTTCGCCCGTAGCAAGCTCCAAGTTTCCGAAAAGCGCGTTTAAAATGCTTGATTTACCCACGCCTGAATTACCGGTAAATGCGCTTGTACAGTTTTTAAGCTCCTCACGAATACCGTCAAGTCCCTCGCCTGATGACGCCGATACAACATAGGTTTTAAATCCGGAATTGCGGTATATGCGCTCCCACTGCGAAAAATCGCCCATATCCGATTTGTTGAAGACGATTATCGGCAAAATTCCGTTATATACCGCGATTGCCGTAAGGCGGTCTATAACCGACGCATTCGGCGACGGGGTTGCATATGACGAAATAATAAACAGCTTATCAATATTTGCAACGGCAGGTCTGAAAAGACTTGATGTGCGAGGCAGAATTTCTTCCACTACACCGTGGGAAGCGTCGCAAGCCGTTATTACGGCATTATCGCCCACAAGCGGCGTAGTGCCGCTTTTACGGAAATTTCCGCGTGCACGGCATTCATATACCCCGTCCTCACAACTGACATAGTAAAAGCCCGATAAAGCCTTGATTATTTTACCGTTCATCTATTGGTTCCGGCGATATCGCTGCTCGAAGAATTGTCAGACTGCGTACCCGATGTTTTGGTAGGATAGGAATAGGTTCTGCTTATATCATACTTACCGGTTGTAACATTGACAACTATTTTCTGATAATCCACATCCTTACCCTTATCGTCGGTAAGTCTTACAATATAGGTTACCTTTGTGTCGGAAGCTGAGCTTGCCGTGTATGACAGATCCTTAAAGGTATATTTACCGGCGGTGTTTATATCAAGCGTTTCGCTCTGATTCTTCATAACGCCGTTTTCCCAAAGGGTTACCTTGCTTTGCGAGTATTTAAAGTCGTCGGGCAGAGTAACCGTCAAATCGTAAACATATTTTCCCGTACTTACATAAATTATTACCGTTGAGCCCTCCGGCACCTGTGCTGCGGAACCCGAAGACGGCTCCTGAGATATTACATATCCTTCGGGATAATATTTACCGTCGCCCGATAAATCCTTTGCCTTTATATCGGCTACCAGCTTTTTTGCTTCTATATCTGACTTTGCGTTATCCTGCTTTAGTCCCACAACATTCGGAACATCAACATATTTTATGGCAGGTCCGCTGCTGATGTAAACGGTAATCTCGGCACCCTCCTCAACAACGGTTGTGCGCGCAGGATCGGTTTTTACGACAAGCCCTGCTTTAACATCGTCGCTTGCAAGCTGTGATACGGTGGTTTTAAAGCCGTTTGATTTAAGCTCGGACACGGCGGCGGATTCGGTTTTTCCGTAAACATCGGGCACCTTTTTGGTGGACTGACCCATACTGATGTACAGCGTTATATCCGCTCCCTTTTTAAGTTTTTTACCCTCGGGCTGAGACTGTTCAAAAACATAGCCGAAATCATATTCGCTGTTATATTCCCATTCCTCGCTGAAGTTAAACTGCTCTTTATAGGTCTTGTTGTTTTTAACTTCGTCAACGGTCATACCCACAAATTTAGGACATTCTATTTCAGAGCCGGTGCTTGAAAACAGCTTCGGCACAAACAAAATCGCAAGTATAACAATCGCCGCTACAAGTGTTACCGCAATACCGGCAAGAATCGGAATCATATGATTCTTTTCCTTTAAATCATCGGCTTTAGCGTTATCGGGCGTCTTGATTTCACCCTGCTCGCCGCCTACCCCGCCGACAAACTTGGTCGGAGAATCGTCAACAAAATAGCTGTAAGCAAATGTTGCGGAAGGATCTCTGCGGAACTGTTCAAGGTCGCACAGCATTTCTGCCGCCGACTGATAGCGTCGGTCGGGATTTTTTTGCATTGCGTGCATTGTAATCTGCTCAAGCCCCAGCGGAATTGAGCCGTTAATCTCGGTAGGAAGCTTCGGATCGCGCTGAAGCTGCATAATGGCTACAGAAACGGCGCTTTCAGCCTCGAAAGGCAGCTGACCCGTAAGCATTTCGTAAAGCATAACACCGACGGAATAAACATCCGCTTTTTCATCGGTTTTTTCGCCCCGCGCCTGTTCGGGACTGATATAATGCACCGAGCCTATCGCCTTATCGGTAATTGTGCGCTGCTCGCTTCTTGCAAAGCGAGCGATTCCGAAATCGGTGACCTTAATCGTACCGTCGGGCAGTACCATTATGTTCTGCGGCTTTACATCTCTGTGTACAATTCCCTTATCGTGGGCGTGCTGAAGACCCTTTAATATCTGAATTGTGAAATGCACTGCGTCCTTCCAGCGAAGACTGCCCTGACGCTCGATGTACTCCTTAAGCGTTATACCGTCAATATACTCCATAACGATATACTGAATCAAATCGCCGAAGCTTACATCATACACCTTTACAATGTTGGGGTGCGAAAGCATTGCAATTGCTTTTGATTCGTTTTTGAAGCGGCGCAGAAACTCCTCGTTGGAAACGAATTCCTCCTTGAGAATTTTTATTGCTACCGTTTTATCCTCCTGATTGTCATGCGCTTTATAAACGACAGCCATTCCGCCTACGCCGATGATTTCCTGAATTTCATAACGCCCGTCAAGACGCTTTCCGATAAATCTATCCATACAGCAATATTCCTTTCAACCTTTACTTTGTAACGGCGACGACAGTTATATTATCGCCTCCGCCGTTCCTGTTTGCCAAATCCGCAAGCCTCTCGGCGGGATCGGCAGTATCAGCACTTTTGAAAATATTATATATATCCTGCGGCTCCACAAAATTTGTAAGACCGTCGGTACATAAAAGCAATGAATCACCTTTTTTAAGCGTTACCTCGCTGAAATCGGCGGTAACCTCGCCTTCGGTTCCTATGGCTCTGGTTATAATATTTTTTCTGGGGTGGAACTTCGCCTCTTCCTGGGTCAGCTTTCCGCTTTCTATCAGAGACTGTACAACCGAATGGTCGCGGGTTATCTGCTCCGCTTTATCGCTTATAAGGTACGCCCTGCTGTCTCCGACATGAGAGATTACGGCAAAATCCTCGGTCACAACCGCCGCGACCGCCGTTGTCCCCATACCCGACAATTCGGGAGATTTAAGCGATCTGTCATAAATTATAATGTTTGCGCTTGTTACGGCATTTTTAAGCATTCTTACAATATCGGAGCTGTCCATACCGTTCCTGTACGACCTGATAATGTAATCCGAAATATTTTTAACGGCAAGCTCGCTTGCAATATTTCCGGCATTAGCGCCGCCCATACCGTCGCACACAATAGCAAGTACGACGCCGTTTTCAAGCTGTTTTACAAAATATGCGTCCTGGTTTGAGCTGCGCACTCTGCCGATATCGGTTTTACAAAAGATCTGCATTTAAAATCCCCTCCTTTTGCCTTAGCTGACCGCACGAGGCGTCTATATCCGCCCCCAAAGTCCGCCTTACCGTAGCGTTGACTCCTTTGGCAATCAGTAAATCGCGAAAATGCAGTATTTTGCCCCTGTCGGGCTTTTTGAAGCTGTTTTCCTTTACCGGGTTTGCCGGTATAAGATTTACATGGCACATAATTCCTTTAAGTCTTTCGGCAAGCTCATAAGCGCATTCGTCGCTGTCGTTTACGCCCTCTATCATAGCGTATTCAAAGGAAATTCGCCTTGTAGTCACCCTTTGATAATCACGGCATGCCTTTAAAAGCGTGTCTATATTCCACTTTTTATTTACCCGCATAATAGAATTTCTGATTTCATCGTTAGGGGCATGAAGTGATACTGACAGCGTAATCGGAAAATTATATTCCTTCAATCTTTCGATTCCGCTTACAACGCCCGAGGTTGAAAGCGAAATATGCCGAAGTCCTATATTTATGCCGTCATCATCGGATACAAGCCTTAAAAATCTAACCGTGTTTTCAAAATTATCAAGCGGTTCGCCCATTCCCATCATAACGACATTGGAAACCCGTATATTATTATCACGCTGGGCCGCGGTTATCTGCGAAAGCATTTCCGAAGCCGTAAGACTGCGCTTAAGTCCCCCTATCCCCGAAGCGCAGAAGCTGCAGCCCATACGGCAGCCCACCTGGGTTGAAATGCATACCGTATAACCGTGCTCATATTTCATAAGAACCGATTCAATATACTCGCCGTCATAAAGCTCATACAGATATTTTACGGTCTCATCAAGCTTAGAGCTTAATCTTCGTACAATTTTTACGCCTGCAATGTAACAGTTTTGATTTAGCTTATCCCTGAAAGTCTGCGGTATATTGGTCATTTCATCGAAATTTTCAACGCCCGACTGAAGCCATTTAAAAAGCTGTTTTGCCCTGAATTTCGGTTCTCCGAAATCCTTAACAAGGGAGACAAGCTCCTCGGGTGTTAAGGATTTTATATCTGTTTTTTCCAAGGAACTCCCCCCTTTTCTGTTATTCCTTTACTATCAGCGCACAGTAAAACCCGTCTGTTTTATCTTTATGCGGCATATATGTGTGTTCATACATAAGCGAAAATCCGCTATGGCTTGAAAGAAACCTTGCGGTAATATTCTCATTCTCGGATTTGTTCAGCGTGCAGGTGGAATAAAGCAGCCGCGCGCCGTTTTTAAGATATTTTGAAGCATTGCAAAGAATTGCATACTGTAATTGGTTGAGAGAGGTTAAATCTTCATAAGGTTTATACTTTATTTCGGGTTTTCGGCGTATAACGCCGAGTCCCGAACACGGAACATCGCATAGCACAAGGTCAAATTGTCCTAATTCCGGGTTATAAACGGCGGAGTCCGCCGTTTTGGTTTTAATAATATCAAGTCCCAGCCGTTTTGCACCGTCGGCAATAAGCCCTGTGCGATGCTCGTAAATATCGCAGGCGATAATTTCACCCTTGTTTTCCATAAGCTCCGCCATTGTAAAGCTCTTGCCGCCGGGCGCCGCGCACATATCAAGCACCCTGTCAAAGGGTCTTGGCGAAAGCACGCCGACCGCGGTTTGGGAAGCGGTATCCTGAATATGAAAAAAGCCTTTTTTATATAAAGTGTTTTCGCCGATATTGATACCGCCGCTTATTTCAAGCGCGTTTTCAATATCACATTCAATACAGTCTATATTCTGCTTTAAAAGCTCTGTCTTTAAATCTTCCGCCGAAATTTTAAGATTGTTTACCCTAAGCGTTGTCGGCGGCGCTTTAAGACTTTCCTTTAAAAGCTCAACCGCACATTCGGTGCCGTAATCCCTTATAAAACCTTTTATTATACGCTCGGGGCAGGAAAACCTTACAGAAAGCTCAAATGGCGAATCGCCCTTAGGCAATTCTATGGGATTTCGCAAGGCCGCACGAAGCACAGCGTTTACAAAGCCTGCGTTCCGACTTTCCTTTGAATGTTTTATAAGCTTTACCGACTCGTTAACAGCGGCGCTTTGCGGTATACGGTCCATAAACATTATCTGGTAAAGTCCCGACCTTAGTACCTGCTTGGTATAAGGCGCCGTCTTTTCAAAGGGAGCCTTCATAAGAGCGTTTAGCACATAATCAAGCGTTATTCTTCGGTCAAGCACGCCGTAAAATATTGCCGAGGCAAGCGACTTTTCTTCGTTTGAAGCGTCGCTGCCGTGAAAAATATTATTAAGGGTTATATTTGAATACGCCGTATCGTTTTCTACCTTTAGAAGCGCCGAAACGGCAAGCCTTCTCGCATTCGCCATTCTTACCCCTCTATAACCGTACCGGGTTCTATTTTATTTCCGCACAGCATCTGCTTTGATGTCATTACTCTGCCGCCCTCGGGCTGAACCTCAAGAAGCCGAAGCGTTGTACCGCCGCCGCAGGCAATGACAAGCTCATCATCCGCCTTTACTACGGTTCCGGCGGGTTTATCGGTCGCCGCTCCAACCCTTGAAGCTATAACCTTTATACGCTTACCCGAAAGCTCAAAAAAGGCACACGGCCATGAATAATACCCTCTTACCGCGTTGTGAAGCTCATCGGCGGTTTTATTAAAATCAAGCCTTGCCATTTCCTTTTTTATTATCGGCGCGTAGCTTGCGCCGTCGCTCGGCTGTGGGCGGGATTTAATTGTACCCTTTTCTATTTTGTTAAGCGTTAAAACTGTCAGCTCTGCGCTGATTATCGAAAGTCTGTAAAAAAGCTGTTCTGCCGTTTCTTCGGGCTTTATGTCAACCGAAACGGTTTCAAGAATATCGCCGGTGTCCATTCCCTCGTCCATATACATTGTGGTTACGCCCGTAACGCTCTCGCCGTTTACAATCGCCCACTGTATTGGCGAAGCACCGCGGTACTTAGGCAACAGAGAGGCGTGCGCGTTAACGCACCCGAAACGCGGAATATCAAGTATTTCTTTAGGAAGAATTTTTCCGTATGCGACAACGACAATTATATCGGGATTAAGTTCCTTTAATATTTCCGTAGCGGCGCCGTCCCTTAGTGTCTCCGGTTGAAACACGGTAAGAGAGTTTTCCTCTGCACACACCTTTACGGGCGGAGGCGTAAGAACGCGCTTTCTGCCGACAGGCTTATCAGGCTGGCAGAAAACCGCGCATATATCATGCCCTGCCGAAATCATCGCTTTAAGCGTTGCGGCGGCATAGTCCGGTGTACCCATAAATACTGCTCTCATAATCCTGCTACCTCCGTCGGGGTTACCGTGATTCCTTTTCCGTTTTATCTATATAAAGCACCCCGTCAAGATGATCAATCTCGTGACAGCAAGCACGCGCCTTAAAGCCCTCAACCGTAACGGTAAAGGTATTGCCGTTTCTGTCCTGCGCGCGCACGGTAATCTTTTCGGGTCTTTTTACCATACCGTATTCTCCGGGTATAGAAAGACAGCCCTCTTCGCCGACCTGCTCGCCGTCGGTTTCCAAAATTACGGGATTTATAAGCTCAAGCAGACCGTCTCCCACATCAACCACACAGTACCTGCGCAAAATACCTATCTGCGGCGCGGCAAGCCCGACTCCTTCGGCCCTGTACATAGTCTCCGCCATATCGTCCAATACGGTGTGAAGCCTATCGTCAAAGTTAAGCTGGGTTCGGCAAACTTTTCTTAAAATATCATCGCCGATTTTTACAATATTTCTAATAGCCATTTTATTTCTCCGTTTAATCAGAAAGCAATTAAATAATGCTTTCAGGATTTATGTCAACCGAAACAGATGTATCGCCGGTTGTTTTAATCTTAATACACTCTCTTAACATATCGCGAAAACGCCTATTATTCTTGCATTTTATTATCGCTCGGTATCGGTATCGGTTATTTACACGCGGAACCGATGCGGGCGACGGGCCCAAAATAATCAGTTTAATATCGGAATATTCCGTATTTAGCATTTCCTTAATTTTACCGAAAATGCTTTTTATGGTATTTTCAGCCGTTTCTTTGCTTGATGAAAAGGCGCTTACAACACATATATCGCAGTAGGGCGGATAAATCATAAGCTTTCTTGTGAGTATCTCTTCATTGTAAAAGCCCTCGTAATCCTGCTTCTTTGCGAGCTCGATAATGTTGCTTTCGGGATTGACGGTCTGAATTATCGCTGTACCCGAATTCTCACCTCGTCCTGCTCTGCCGACAACCTGTGTAAGCAGCGAAAATGTGCGTTCAAAGCTTCTGAAATCCTCGCTGTACATAGCCTGATCCGCACCTATTACACCTACGAGGGTGACATTGGGAAAATCAAGCCCCTTCGCAACCATTTGAGTACCGAGCATTATATCGTACTCGCCGTTTGAAAACGCCGAAAGATATTTTGAGTAGGAATCTCTTGTCATGGTGCTGTCGGCGTCAAGCCGCAGTATGCGCGCTTTCGGGAAGAGCGTTTGAAGCTCCTCTGCGACCTTTTGCGTACCGATTCCCATATATTTCATATGCTCGCCCGAGCAGTTAGGGCATTTGTGAGTAGCTTTTTCGGAGTATCCGCAGTAGTGGCACATAAGTCTGCCGTTTGCGGAATGATATGTAAGCGAAACGCTGCAATTAGGACAGGTAGAGACATAACCGCAGTCGGGGCAGGAAATATAGGTGTTATGCCCTCTTCGGTTAAGCAGCAAAATTGCCTGATTTCCCGATTTAAGCGTCTCCTGCGTCTTTTCGTAAAGCAGGCGGCTTATAGAAGAGGAATTACCGGAAAGTATTTCCTTTTTCATATCAACCGTTTCCACTTTGGGAAGCGAGGCGGAGCCGTACCTTTTTGTAAGTTTATAAAGCGAATATCTGCCCGACAGCGCCGCAGTATAGCTTTCAACCGACGGTGTAGCCGAAGCAAGACAAAGCAGTGAATTGTGATATGAAGCACGGAATTTTGCAATGTCCCTTGCGTGGAACTTAGGATTTTTTTCGGATTTATAGGTATGCTCCTGCTCCTCGTCCATAATTATGAGTCCGAGGTTTTCAAAGGGAGCGAAAACGGCGCTTCTGGTTCCTATTGCAATAAGCGCGTCGCCGTTTTTAACGCGCTTCCATTCGTCCATACGCTGACCGGCAGACATCGCGCTGTGAAAAACCGCGATTTTATTGCCGTAACGGCGGCTGAAAAGGTTGATAATCTGCGGTGTAAGGGCAATTTCGGGCACCATTATAATAACGCCTTTGCCCATATCTGAAACAGCGTCGGCAAGCTTTAAAAAAACCTGCGTTTTGCCGGACCCCGTAACGCCGTAAAGAAGTGATACAGAGGGTTTTCCGGATTTTATTTGTTCAAGCATACCGTCAAACGCTTTTTGCTGTTCATCGGTAAGCAGGATTTCATCGCGCACGGCAGGACTGCAATTTCGGCAAGGCGTTCTGAAAACCTCTTTTTCAAAGGAGGTTAATACTCCTTTTTTAATAAGAGCGTTTATTACCGATACGCCCACGCCCGTGAAATAGCAGGCTTCCTTTATGCTTACGCTTACAGTGTCTCTTATTACCTCGGATACCTCGCGCTGACGGGGGGTAAGCTTTATGCCGTCAAGCTCCTCGGGACTTATTGCAAGCCGCACCCATTTCTGCGCGGCGTCCCCCATTTTTCTTACCGGAGAGCAGTTTTTAAAAACCGCTTCCTTTTCTGCAAGGGACGCAAGCACCGATTCGTCAAGAGAAAGCTCACGCAGGATTTTGGGCGCTGAAATCTCGCCCTTTGACCTTATTAACGCAAGGGCGCGCGCCTCATCCTCAGAGAGCAGCGTTTCCGACGCAAATTCCTTATTTGCGGAATAATAATCGGTAAGCTTGTAGCAGATTCCGGCAGGAAGCATAGCATGAACCGCGTCAGACCGGGTGCAGAAAATGTGCTCGTTTAAATAGTCGCACATTTTAAGCATTTCATCGTTCAGCACCGGCTCGCTGTCGGTAACCGAAATAACGGATTTTAAAGAATCCGTATCGCCCTCGGTTACCTCCACTATCATACACTGTTTTTTTAAGTTACCGCGTCCGAACGGAACAACGGCGCGCATTCCGGCACAGGCGGAGTAAAACTCCGGCGTAAGAGCGTAGGAATACTGCCTGTCAAAAGCAAAGGCAGCACCGTCCAGCACAACTTTTGCAATTTTACCGTTCATATGCCTCCCCCAGAGCAGACTTTAATTATCGTTTATCTCTGCCGCAAGCTTGTCAATGGCAACGCTTACCGGCTTTTCGGTAAGAATCTCGCCTGCTTCCTCGGCAACATGAGAAACCTCGCGGGCGCAGTGCGCAACATCCATTACAAGACGGTAACGGTTTTTGTAATTTTTAATAAGTTTTCCGATATTCGGATTCAGCATTTTTTAAGCACCTCTTCAATAATATAGCTTTTTCGTTCCGTTTTTAAGCGCTGGCTTAAAATAACGGACATTATATCGTTAACAGCAGTATCAATATCGTCGTTTACAACGATATAATCATACTCTGATGCACGCCTTATTTCACCGAGTGCGCTGTTCATTCTCCTGTCTATAAGTTCTTCTGTCTCGGTTCCTCTGCCGCTTAGTCTCGCTTTAAGCTCCTCATAGGACGGCGGCATTATAAATATGCTTACCGCGTCGGTCAGTTTTTCCCTTATCTGAGCCGCGCCGTTAACATCGACCTCTATTATCATATCGCACCCGTCCTCAATAGCCTTTACGACCGGCGCTTTGGGCGTACCGTAATAGTTGCCGACATAGGTATTGTATTCAAGCAGCTCGCCGTTATTTATCATATCCTCGAATTTTTCACGGGTTATAAAATTATATTTCTCGCCCTGATTTTCGCCCTCGCGCATTCCTCTCGTAATTGAGGAGATAGAAAAGCGAAGCTCGGGAAGCTTTTCAAGCAGCCGCACAATAAGCGTATCCTTGCCGGAGCCCGAAGGCCCCGAGATAATGAAAACTCCGCCCTTATTCATCCTCTTCCTCCTCATCGTCAATAGCCTCATCATCCTCGGTAATTCGGTTCGCAACCGTCTCGGACTGAAGATATGTGAGAATTATATGGTCGCTGTCGGTAATAATGACGGCGCGGGTTCTGCGGCCGTGGGTCGCGTCTATGAGCGTTCCCCTCTCCTTAGCATCCTGAATTATGCGCTTTATAGGCGCAGATTCGGGGCTTACAATAGCAATCATACGGTTTGCGGAAACCATATTTCCGAACCCGATATTAACAAGCTTCATAAACTTTCACTCTGCCTATTCTATATTTTGAATTTGCTCGCGGATTTTTTCTATTTCCGCCTTTATATCTACAACGGTATGCGCAATTTCAATATCCTGTGCCTTAGAGCCTATGGTATTAGCCTCCCTGTTCATTTCCTGAACTATAAAGTCAAGCTTTCTGCCGACGGCTCCGCCGTTATCGAGCAATGCGCAGAGCTGGCTTATATGACTGCGCAGTCTCACCGTTTCTTCATCAACGGCAACCTTATCCGCAAATACGGCGGTCTCGGTAATCAGCCGCTGCTCATCGACCGCAGTGTCCCCTATCAGCTCCCGTATTTTCTGTTCGATACGCTCACGGTATTCCTTAACGGTCTTGGGAGAGCGCGCCTCGATAAAAGCGACCTTTTCAAGAATTAAATCCGTGCGTTTTTTAACATCGTCGGCAAGGCGTTCACCCTCTGCCGTACGCATTTTAATAAAACTGTCAAGCGCGCTCTGCGCAACCTGCAAAACGGCGGCGATAACCGTATCGTCATCCGCGGTGTTTTGGGTTACTTTGAATATGCCGGGCACCGACATAAGAGACGATACCTTTACATCATTCTTTATACGGTATTCGCGCGCAAGTCTGCCAAGCGCTTTCATATATGCGTCGGCAAGGCCGCGGTCGATTTCAACAACCGTACCGCTCTGCGTATTATCCGCCACCGTAACAGAAACCTCCGCCTTGCCCCTTACTATGCTCTTGCCGCAAAAGGTTTTCAGCTTTTCATCAAGAAACTGGTATGCCCTTGGAACGCGGGAAGAAAATTCAAAAAATCTATGATTGACAGATTTAATTTCAACGGTAATGTCAAGTCCCGAAACCGTCTCTTTCGCCCTGCCGAAGCCGGTCATACTGCAAACCATTATTTATCACTTCCGAAAAACAATACTCCATAATAATTCATATTATTTTACCAAAGAACAGGGTGCAATGTCAACCGTTTTGCCGCTTTGTAACTATTTTTAACATTTTAAAACAAGACTGACTCTGCAAAAAGCAGAATCAGTCTTAAAATTATATGAATATTTGTATTTAAGCTAACCTTTTTGCGCCTCGGGCGAAATAGAGCCCTCGGTCATAATCGACATACCTCTTCGGCAGTCGTAATATCCCCCGTCGGCAATATTTATAGGCACTTCGTTTATGACAATCACATCGCCGTCAATCCATTGCAGCGTTACATCACCTATGTCGGTCTGCCAAAAAATATTTCGGGCTTTATGCTTTTTTTCGCCTGTTTTAAGCGCTTCAACCCGTACCGCCGTTCCAAGATTGTTCTCAACCCTGTAAACAGAAACGGAAAATCCGTTATCGGGCGAGGAAACGGAATACTGACGGCTGCCCGAAGGCAGATCGTTCATACTGAAGAAAAAGCTGTCCTTTACAAAAAGGACTGAATTTATAATAACTACTACCAGTGTAATAAAATAATAGATCTCGAAAATTCTGTTCTTTTTCATATCATACTCCCGAAAAAGTCGGCGCTTGATCGGCGCGCGACATCCGCTTGTTAAAATAAGCCACCGCAAAACGCACATGCACAAGATAAGACACAAGCAGATAGGGCAGAATGAAAACAATAGGAACATAAAGGAAGCAGAGCAGTATCCACCCCAAAAAACTGAATACAAGATAGACGAAATCGGCATATGAGCCGCGGGCTATTACCGAGGACATATGTATAGCCTCGGCAGTATCAATACTATCATCGGCAATAAAAAGCACGGGAGCCGCGTAATAGCGAATAACAACTAAGGCAAGCGCCACACCCGCGGCGGATTTAAGCAGTACCGAAACAGGCCAGAGATTTGACACCCACATAGGTATTGCATTTCCGAAAGCCTCGTAAAACTCCGCTTTTGAAAGCATATCCGCAACGGCGGCAGGCAAGAACAGCACGGCGCCTATAACGGCAATCCTTACCGTGAGCGAAAGGCAAAGTTTAAGCGCGCGGCGGTAAAGATCCTGCGATGAGAAGTAATAAAACAGAATTACCGGATCGTCCTCCATTCCGAAAAGAAGACGCCAAAAAAAGCGCAGAGTGCCTAAAAACAAAGGCATTACAACAAATACCGCAAAGAGCACCCTATATATCACAGCCGCAATATTTCCGGCAAACAAAAGCACAAACTCGCCTATTACGGCAAATATCAAGACCGTCGACGCCAAGATAATTGACGCGACAATGCTTTTAATCCATTTACCCTTAAGGGCTGTTTTTGCGGTTGCCTTAACCGCCGAACTGCCTGCCGTCATAATTACAACTCCCGTTAAAGTTCTATACTACTGTGATAATTATACCAAATACACAGAAAAATTCAATTCAAAAAATATTACAGAATTTTTAACTTTGCGTAATTTGACATAAGTTTTTTGGTTCCCACATCTTCAAACGCGATTTCAAGCATGGTGTCCGCTCCCATCGGGGACACCGATATTATACTTCCCTTACCGAAGGTTTTATGCTCAACCTGCTGACCGACAGAATAACTGCACGAAGGCGCCGGTGAAGCTGCAAAGGATGAGCCGCGTGAAAGCG
>JAEDML010000082.1 GCA_016303035.1 Clostridiaceae bacterium
GACTGACAGTCGGGTATGCTTGAAAGCTGTGAATTTATACTCCAGCCCTTTACAGGGAAAGCGTCCTCCCTGCCTATATAGTTTTCCCACGGAAGCGCCTTTACCCCGTCAAACAGCTCGGTAAATGTAACGGCGCTGAATTCGCCCATATTTATCATTATGCGCTCGGCAAAGCGCGAGCATATATTTGCGCGGGCAAGCATATTAAAGCTGCCGCTTAATAAAACCCTGCCGTTTTCTGTCTTTACATCTTCAAAGCCCATTCTGCGGAACTCATCTGCCGCAATACTTTCTATACCGAAAAGACACGGCGCCGTCATTTTTATACTATTATCCATTATTTCACCTCTGCGGAGATATGCCGCGTAACATGACAGCCTATATTTACCGCAACCGGAAGTCCCGCTATGTGTGTGGGCGCCGCTTCTATGTTTACAGCAAGTGCGGTAGTATCTCCTCCGAAGCCCTGAGGTCCTATATTAAGTTTATTTATTTTTTCAAGCAGTTCGCTTTCCATTTCGGCATAATATGCGTCGGAATTACGGATTTCCACACTCCGGCAAAGAGCCGCTTTTGAAAGCAGCGCGCACTGCTCAAAATCGCCGCCTATACCTACTCCCACAACCATTGGCGGACAGGGATTTCCGGAAGCCGATTTAACGATATCGACAACCGCCCTAATAACTCCCTCTCTGCCGTCAAAGGGAGTAAGCATACGAATTGCGCTCATATTTTCGCTGCCGAAGCCTTTTGGAGCTACCGTGATTTTAACGGTGTCGCCGTCTGTAATTCTTGTATGAATGACAGACGGTGTATTGTCCCCCGTGTTAATTCTTCTTAAGGGGTCGCCTACAACCGATTTGCGAAGAAGTCCTTTTTCGTAGCCTCGGCGAACGCCGTCATTAACGGCTGCGTAAAGCGAACCTCCGACAAAGTGAACATCCTGTCCGATTTCAAGAAAAACCACCGCCATACCCGTATCCTGACAAATAGGAATATCGTATTCCTGCGCGGCGTCCAAATTCCTTTTAAGGTCGCAAAGAATACTTTTTGCCAAAGGGTCATTTTCTGCGGAAGCACAGTTTTCTATACAGCATTCAAGATCTGACGGGAGCTTTTTATTTGCCGTAATACAAAGCTCCTCTATAGTATCCGCAATTTTTTTAACATTTATTTCATTTATCATATACTTCTCCGTTTTTACAAAATAAAAGGCAGAAATATGCCGTTATAAACAACGGCAAGATTCCGCCTGAATTGCTAAAAAGAATATTGCGCGCCTATTATCTCGAAGCTCCGCGCTTTGAGCGGCGCGAATCGGAATTTTTGCGCTTTAAATCGGAAAATTTCTCATCGCTTGTCTGCTTAAAACGGGACATCATTTCTTCAAAGCTCGCAGGCTCGCTTTTTTTAGGAGTCCATGTAAAGGAATTATCCGGCTTAGGCTGAGACTGGAAAGAACGGCCGTCACGGCGCTGACGCCCTTCGCTTTTTTCGGGTTCAAGCGCACGCTTTATACTTAAACTGATTTTACCGTCATCACCTATGTTAAGCACCTTCATCTTTACGGTGTCGTTAATCTTAACAAAATCGTTTATATCGTTGACATAGGAACGCGCAACCTCCGAAATATGTACCATTCCGGATTTTCCCTCGCCCAAATCAACAAAAACGCCGAAATTGGTTATACCGGTAATTTTTCCCTCTACAATTTGTCCGACCGTAAGCACCATAAAGAATTGAAATCCTCCTCAAAAATAATAAAACCCAATATAATCAGTTGCCGGAAATATCGATATATACTTCTTCGTTGGAATAAACATACCCAAGGCGTTCCCTTGCCGCTTTTTCGATTATCTTACTGTCCGAGTCGTCGTTAAGAACCGCCTGAAGCTCCTCAATATCGTTCTGTTCCGAAGCGTATTGCTCCTTAAGTGACGCAAGCTTAGCCTTGCTTTGATTAAGGGTATTCCAAAGACCTGCGAGAGTAACCAGCATATACACGCAAACACCGAGAACAAGAACTCTTAAAATAATACTTTTATTTTTTTGCTTTCTTTGTTTCATGTTTCTTTCTCCGAACAGATTTTTCCTTATACTGGTTAGTATACAACATACTCTTACCCTTTTTCAAGAGTTTTTTTGCCGATTCGGCGCCTTTTTTGATTTTTTTATTTGTTTTCTTCCTGATTTTGCAAATTCTAACACTTATAAGGTCAAAAATTCTGCCTGTAAACGCGTTTAATTTACGAAAAATTTTAATTATAAATTTAAAAACGGTTTTTAAAGCCTTAACAATATACCTTGAAAGAGTGATTTTAAGCAAAGTAAAGCCGATAATAATTCCGAAAATTATGTAGCCTCTGATTTCGCCGTTTGATACGCCGAGCAGGAAGAAAAAAACTGCAAAGGCAGATACAATCCAAAAAAACAGATCTTGAATACAGACAGATATAAAGGAATTATGACCGCTTAGCCTGACAGCGCTCATAATATCGTAAAATACGCAGATAAGCGCCCCGAGGATTACCGAATACAAAAGGCTTTGCAGTTGAAGTACGGAGCTTATTTCCCACATTTTTTATCTGAAAAGCCGCGAAAATACACCGCCGCTTTTTTCCTCCGTTGTATAAACCAAAGCTATTACATTGCCCTCTGCCGTAAGATCTCCGCTTTCGGTATTAAAGCTTGAAATATGCAGTCCGTCGCCCTTCACTGTAAGTCTTCCGAGAGCGGTATCGAGAATAACGGTTTCATCATCAAATGAAACTACATCCTTAACGCCCGTTAAATTAAGCTTTTTGCGGTTTTCAAGAATAATATTTTGATTGATTCGGTTATTTTCTTCCAAAATTAAACACCCCTTAAAAATATATTTAAGGAGTGCAAGGGTTATTCATATCAGTCGACTATTTTGTACATTTGCGCAGCATCGTCCTTTCGAACATTGTCGCTGACGTCCAAGACCTCGGCTTTTACGGTTCTGCCGCCGAAGGAAATCTCAAGAATATCTCCGGTTTTTACATCGTAAGACGCGCGGGCAATTCTGCCGTTAACGCTCACCCTGCCTGCGTCACAGGCTTCGTTTGCAACGGTTCTGCGCTTTATAATGCGCGAAACTTTAAGAAATTTATCAAGTCTCATAAATACTCCAAAATATAAGCCGTCCGATATCGGACGGCTTAATAATTACTTTCCTACGGCATCCTTAAAAGCTTTGCCGGCTTTGAATACGGGATTCTTGGAAGCAGCAATCTTAATCTGCTGTTTTGTCTGGGGGTTGATACCAGTTCTTGCAGCGCGCTCGCGAACTTCAAAGGTACCGAAGCCTACCAGCTGGATTTTATTGCCTGCCTTAAGCTCGTCAACAACCGTGTCAACAAAAGCGGTAAGAGCCTTTTCGGCATCCTTCTTTGCAATACCTGCCTTATCGGCAATTGCAGCAACTAATTCTGTCTTGTTCATTATAAGAACCTCCATAAAATTTTTTAACGAACCGATGTCCGTTTAAAGCAAGTTTGTACCTCCGAAGCTTGTCCGTACTGTACTATATATTTTTACCATATGAATTGTAAAAAATCAATACATTTTAGTTAATTTTTTAAAACTTTGGCAAAAATAGCAAAAAAAGCGTTATTTATTTGCATTTCATCGAATTATTTTGTGCTTTTCGCAGAATTTTAAAAGAGCTTTTCCCTTCGGTAATGAAAGCACATCATCGGCTTCAAAGGCATTAACCGCAATTAGGGAGATAAAATATACAACAACAGCGGTTAAGATTGCTGTAAGCGTGATGATTTTGGAATCACCTAAAAGTGAAACCAAAAATGCAGAAACGCCGCACAGCACGGCTGCAAAAAGCGGTTTTAAAAAGACCTTTATAACCGACGGTACTACGCCTGTATATTTAATCAGCGCCCATAGATTTGCAATGAAAATAAACAGATAGCACGCGAGAGTACCGATCGGCGCGCCCTTAATATTTACCGACGGTATTCCGACAAGAATGTAGTTGACAACGATTTTAATTACTGCGCCTATTGCTATATTCTTTACGGGAACAATCTGTTTATCTATTGCCTGAAGCATACTGGTCATAGGTATTGACAAACCGGCAAACACGGCGGCAAAGCCGAATATCCGCATCATAGGTGCGCCGATTTCAACAGACGCGGTGCTTTTATACAAAAGCCCCATTATCTGACCGCCCAGCGCGACAAATCCCGCGCCGGCAGGCATTGCGATAAGCGCTGTCATTTTAAGCATGGAATCAATATTGCGCTTTATTTTAATCTTATCCTTAAGTACCCAAGAGGATGCAAGCACCGGCAGGGCACTTACACCTAAAACCGAGGTTATTGTAGGAATAAGATTGTAAATCGTGAATGCTTTGCCCCTTATTCCGTAAAGGAATGTCGGTATCCCCTCATCAGTAAGTGCGCTTAAGGCGGTAGCATCATAATCTGCTATTGAAGCGGCGTACATTTCGCGGAGTGTGGCGGAATGGTCTTTGATAAGATGACCTAACTGCCATTTCACCATTGAAACATCAACAAGCGAAGCAATATTGTTTGCAAGTGACGAGAGCACAACAGGAATCGCAATTACGACAAGCGCCTTCATCGCAGTACGCGGAGCAATCGGTTGAGGACTTGATTCAAGCTCCTGCTTCGTTATAAGGTCGCCCTTTATATTGTAGCGAAGCCTAAGATAAAGCGCCGCAAGCATAGCGCCGACGGTAATACCGAGCATTGCCGCCGCCGCCGCGTAAGCAACATTTCCTGTTAATTTTACGGCAATATATGCAAAACCATAGCCTAAAATCAGCTTTCCGAGCGCCTCAATAATATCAGAAACGGCAGTCGGATACATATTCCGCAGACCTTCAAAATATCCGCGGTAGGTGGACATTACACAGCAAAACAGCAACGACGGGGCTATGGCAAACAGACTGTATATTGTATCCCCCGTCGGGTCGGTAATACGGACAAAGGGATAAATCAGCGCGAGCATTAGCGCAAGACCGACAAAACCCGTAACAAAAAATGCCTTTCTTGCAAGCGAAAGCGTCTGCCGTACATCACGGTAGCGGCCCGCAGTTACATTTTCTGCAACCACCCTTGAGACGGCAATCGGCAAGCCTGCCATTGCAAGCGAATATATAGGTGTAAACAGGTCGTATGCGGATGAAAAATATCCGAATCCCAAATCTCCTATAAGGTTTGAAAGCGGAATTTTAAAAACCGCGCCGATAACCTTGACAAG
>JAEDML010000083.1 GCA_016303035.1 Clostridiaceae bacterium
GCAATTCCCGGAAGCTCTTTACCCTCAAGGAATTCAAGCGAAGCGCCGCCGCCTGTTGAAATGTGGGTCATCTTATCGCCGTAGCCGAGGGTATTAACGGCAGCGGCGGAATCTCCGCCACCGATTACCGTAACGGCGTCGGTTTCTGCAAGAGACTTAGCAACGGCAATAGTTCCCTTTGCGAGGGTCGGGTTTTCAAATACGCCCATAGGTCCGTTCCAAACCACGGTTTTTGCATTCTTGACTTCGTTAGCAAAGAGTTCTGCGGTTTTTGTGCCGATATCAAGACCCTGATAATCGTCGGGAATCTTATCTGCATCTACAACCGTAACATCGACAGGTCCGTCAATAGGATCGGGGAATTTCTTTGCGATTGTGCAATCAATAGGAAGAAGAATCTTAACACCCTTTTCTTCTGCCTTTTTAAGCATGTCGCGGCAATAATCAATCTTTTCCTTATCAAGCAGCGAGGTGCCTACGCCGTAGCCCTTAGCGGCAAGGAAGGTGTACGCCATACCGCCGCCGATTATAAGCGTATCGGCCTTGTTAAGCAGATTCTCAATAACGGTAAGCTTGTCTGCAACCTTAGCTCCGCCTAAGATGGTAACAAACGGGCGAACCGGATTATCAACAGCGTTGCCGAGGTATTTAAGCTCCTTACCGATAAGGTAGCCTGCAACGGCCTCCTTAACATACGATACAACGCCGACAGTGGAGCAGTGCGCTCTGTGGGCGGTACCGAAAGCATCGTTTACGAATATATCGGCAAGAGAACCGAGTTCCTTTGAGAACTCCTCGCCGTTTTTGGTTTCCTCTATACGGTAACGGGTGTTTTCAAGAAGAACGACATCTCCGTCCTTCATAGCGGCAACAGCGGCGCGTGCATTCGGGCCGACAACATTATCGTCGGCGGCAAAAACAACCTCCTTGCCGAGCAGCTCTGACAGTCTTTCGGCAACGGGGGCTAAGGACAGCTCCGGCTTAGGTTCGCCCTTGGGCTTGCCCATATGGGAGCATAAAATTACCCTGCCGCCGTCGGCAATTAACTTTTTAATTGTAGGAAGAGCGGCGATTATGCGGTTTTCATCGGTGATAACTCCGTTTTTAAGCGGAACATTAAAATCACAGCGAACCAGCACATTCTGACCCTTTACATTGATGTCATCAACAGTCTTTTTATTAAGCGCGTTCATTGAAATACATCCTTTCAAACTTTGTTAAAAATTTTACAATACTATTTTACCACATTATTCAAATTTTTCAACATATATTTTAATTAAATGAGGTAAAAAGCATATGATTATATATTTAGATCCTCCCAGCGGTACTCGTGAAGCTGACCGTTATTTTCAAGCTGAGGATAATTCCACTGTCTAAGCACCTCGTAAACCCCTACCGCCACCGAATTTGAAAGATTGAGGCTTCTTATGTCTTCGCCCATCGGTATTCTAACGCAGTGCTCGTAATTGTTTATCAGCAGGGATTCGGGAAGACCCCTTGTCTCCTTCCCGAAGACAAGATAGCAGTTATCGGGATAACTTACATCCGAATGTACTTTCCTGCCCTTGGTGGTGAAATAAAAAAATTCGCCTTTATTTTTTGCAAAAAATTCCTCAATATCCGCATAATAAGAGATGTCAAGGTAATGCCAGTAATCAAGCCCCGCCCTTTTAAGCTTTTTATCGTCGATTTTAAAACCCATAGGTCCTACAAGGTGAAGCCTTGCTCCCGTTGCGGCGCAGGTGCGTGCGACATTTCCGGTGTTCTGCGGAATTTCCGGCTCAACCATAACTATATTTATTTTTGACATCTTTCACCGACTCCGTTTTTAAGCTTTACGGCCATTATACTATATGTAATCTGCCTAATGCAATAAAAATGAATAGTTTTTTTAAGATTCAAGGCTGTTTTTATTACAGAATAAGTTATTGACTTTTGAAGAAATTTCCTATACTATATTATTTGTAGAAATTTGACTTTTCAGGGGGAAGTACTGATGGAAGAATCAAAATTGACAATGGACACCCTCGTCGCTCTTGCCAAGGGGCGCGGTTTTGTATATCCGGGCAGCGAAATATACGGCGGACTTGCCAACTCCTGGGATTACGGTCCGCTGGGTGTGGAACTTAAAAACAATGTAAAAAGAGCCTGGTGGAAAAAGTTCGTACAGGAGTCGCCCTACAATGTAGGACTTGACAGCGCTATTTTAATGAATCCCGAAACATGGGTGGCTTCCGGCCACTTAGGCGGATTTTCCGATCCGCTTATGGACTGCAAGAACTGCAAAACCCGCCACAGGGCGGATAAGCTTATCGAGGATTATGCCGCGCAGAACGGGCTTGACGATAATCCTGCCGCTATGAGCGATGATGAAATGATGAATTACATCAAAGAGCATCACATCACCTGCCCCGACTGCGGCTCGTCGGATTTTACCGATATACGCAAATTTAACCTGATGTTTAAAACATTCCAGGGTGTTACGGAGGACAGCGCATCTACCCTTTATCTCCGTCCCGAAACGGCGCAGGGAATTTTTGTAAACTTCAAAAACATTCAGCGCACTACCAGAAAGAAAATCCCGTTCGGAGTAGGACAGATAGGCAAATCTTTCCGCAACGAAATAACTCCCGGCAACTTTATATTCCGCATACGTGAGTTTGAGCAGATGGAGCTTGAATTTTTCTGCAAGCCGGGAACCGATCTTGAATGGTTTAAATACTGGCGCGAATTCTGCCGCAAATGGCTGCTTGACCTCGGTATGAACGAAGAAAAACTAAGACTTCGCGACCACGATAAGGATGAGCTTTGCTTCTATTCAAAGGCCACCACAGATTTTGAGTATCTCTTCCCGTTCGGCTGGGGCGAGCTTTGGGGCGTTGCCGACCGAACCGATTACGACCTTACACAACATTCCGAGCATTCGGGTCAGCCGATGGAGTATTTCGATCCCGAAACAAATGAAAAATATACGCCTTATGTTATCGAGCCGTCGCTCGGTGCCGACCGCGTTACACTCGCTTTCCTGTGCGACGCGTACGACGAAGAAAAGGATGAAAAGGGCGACACCCGTGTAGTTCTTCGCCTGCATCCTGCGCTTGCTCCCTTTAAGGCAGCGGTGCTTCCGCTCTCAAAAAAGCTTTCAGACAAGGCAGGAGAAATTTTTGCCGACCTTGCACGCGACTTTATGATAGATTTTGACGACGCAGGCTCAATAGGCAAGCGTTACCGCCGTCAGGACGAAATCGGAACGCCGATATGCATTACCTACGACTTTGATTCGCTTGAAGACGGCTGCGTTACCGTGCGTGACCGCGACACAATGGAACAAAAGCGTATTCCGATAGGAAGCCTTAAAGACTATATCACCGAGAAGGTATCTTTCTGATTATCTGCGAATATTATTGATTGAGGTATTGAAATAATGTCAACACAGATTCTTTTGATGACAGCAGAGCTGCTCGGCGGACTTGCATTTTTCCTTTACGGAATGTCGACCCTGTCAGGCGGACTTGAAAGCATGGCGGGCGGCGCGCTTGAGCGTACCCTTAAAAAGGTTACCGCCAACCAGTTTATGAGCTTTTTGCTGGGAGCCGGTATTACAATTGCAATCCAGTCCTCGTCGGCTATGACGGTTATGCTCGTCGGACTTGTAAACTCCGGCATAGTTAATTTTGCCGATACCTTCGGTCTTATTATGGGCTCGAATGTAGGTACTACGCTTACGGCGTGGCTTTTAAGCCTTGCAGGAATAAGCGGCGACAACTTCTTCCTTACCCTGCTTAAGCCCATGACCTTCGCGCCGATACTTGCCTTTGTGGGAATTATTATGCGAATGGTTTCCGACAAGGACAGAAAGAAAAATTTCGGCACAATTCTTATCGGCTTTGCAATACTGATGACCGGTATGGAATTTATGAGCGATTCTATGAGCTCGGTTCAGGATATGAAGGGCTTTTCGGGACTGCTTACAGCCTTCAGCAGCCCCTTTATCGCACTGATTATTTCTATGATATTTACCGGCATCATACAATCGTCGGCGGCGACTATAGGTATAGTTCAGGCTCTGGCGCTTACCGGCAGTATATCCTACAAAATGGCAATACCGCTTGTGCTGGGCGCTAATATAGGCACCTGTATTACCGCGCTTATTTCAAGCTTCGGAACCAACCGAAACGCAAAGCGCGTTGTTGCAATGCATATATACGTAAATGTAATCGGCTCGGTAATATGCCTTATTTTGCTCTATATTATCGGGGCTGTAAATCCGGGACTTATTAACTCTACGGTTTCGATGATAGGTGTCGCGATTATTCATACCCTTTTCAACGCATTAAATACCGTTATTCTTATTCCGTTCCGCAAAGCGGTAATTCATCTTTGCGAGCTTACCGTTAAAAAAGAGGATGATAAAACCCATACCGTTTTCTTGGACGAGCGTCTGTTTAACAACACACCGCTTGCAATATCCGAGTGCAGAAGACTTACGGTTGAAATGTCGGAATGTACAAAGACTTCGCTTCTTAACTCCATAAACCTTATATCGTCTTACAATTCAGAGCTTGCCGACCGCATACGGTCGGATGAAAAGCTGATTGATAAATATGAGGACAAGTTAAGCGGTTATCTGGTAAGGCTGAGCAACAACGACCTTACCGAAAAGGATTCACGCACCGTTGCGCGTATGATTCACAGTATCGGTGATTTTGAACGCATAGGCGACCATGCGCTTAATATCTGCAAGGTAGCGGAAGAAATACACTCAAAGGGCATACATTTCTCGGAACAGGCCACCTTGGAAATAAAAACGATAACCGACGCTGTTATAGAAATTCTCAATATGTCATTTGATTCATTTGTAAATGACGATTATAAGCTGGCGTCCCATGTAGAACCCTTAGAGCAGGTTATTGATAAGCTTAAAGGCGTGCTTAAAGAACGCCATGTTTCGCGCCTGCAAAACGGCGAATGTACCATTGAACTCGGCTTTGTATTCACCGACCTGCTCACCAATTACGAAAGGGTTTCGGACCACTGCTCTAACATCGCACTTTACACTATGCAGCTTAAAAACGATATTACCGATTCGCATAAGTATCTTCACAATTTAAAGCACTCGCAAACCGGCGCGTTTGTTGAAGATTATAATATGTACGAAAAGAAATATCTGCTTGACTGATTTTAATCCCTGCTTAAAGGCAAGACCTTTTTAAGCGGGGATTTTTATT
>JAEDML010000084.1 GCA_016303035.1 Clostridiaceae bacterium
GTTAACGCCTACAATCCGCCAGCGCTTATCCGCTGTAGTATTAAGTGTATAAATAAGATTTTTTTCAAAATGTACGCCGTCCGATAAGGAGGAAATGTATTCGGAATTTTCGGATTTAATACCCGAAAACAGCAGCTGTTGCTGAGGATGGTAGACAATGTTGCCGCCGCCGTCAATAACAAAGCAATAGCCGTGTCTGCCTATGCCGACATTATCAATATACTTTGCAATTTCGGAAAAGCTGAAGTCAATGGCGATATATTTTCCGCCGCCGAAGACTTCTCTCTCGGTCTTAACCGCAAGGGTTACGACCCACGGGTATTCACCCTCAAGCATGGTCTGCACATGCGGCTTTGAAAGTGCAAAATCCTCCGCATTTTCAAACAGCTCGCTGTCAAAGGAAAGATTTTTATATATCTGCTTTTTCAAGGGGTTTTCGCCGCTGCAGCTCACAATTTCACCGTCAGCGCCGTATACGGTAACGGCATATATATCATTCTGAATTTGTGTAAACGCGGCTATTCTGTTGCTGAATTCCTCGGCGTTTGGGCTGTCGTTAACCATTTCATTTATTTCGGAAATTCTGCTTTTCATAGAACTTATATAGTTATTGACAGCGCCTGTAGTTTGCTCAACAGACTGTTCGGAATTAACCTGTGCGTCCCGAATCAGCGCGCGGCTGTAAACCGTTGCAAAAATTGCAATGCAAACGGTCACCGCTGCGGCAGCTGCTGCCGTAACCGAAATAATTGTAATTGCAGAAAGGTTTATTGAAAATCGGCGGCGTGGGGTTTTCATACTTATTCGCTCCTATTAGAGTTTCTGACCTTATTAGGCGTTTCGCCGTAAAACTTTTTAAAGCAGTAGCTGAAATAATGCTGGTCACTGTAACCGCATTTTTCGGCAATATCAAGCACCTTCATACCGGAGCACACAAGCATATCGTAAGCCGCTTTCATGCGGCGTTCGGTAAGAAGGGTTATAAAATTTTTCTTTTTGGTTTTCTTTATAAGCGAGCTTAGATAGTTAGGACTTATAGCAAGCTCGTTGCTGACGGCGGAAAGCGAAAGATTTTCGTCCGAATACCTTTCGGAAATAATCTGCACAACCCTGTCGCATATAATTTCGCTGTCCCGTCTTTGAGACTGCGATATAAGCGTTTTTGCATTTTCGCAAAATGAAAGCAGCTCATTACGCATTATCTTTTCGGTGCTGTACGATGTAATTTTAGAGAATATCGGATTGGATGACAGAAGCTCGCTAAGCCCCTCATTTCCGCTTACTGCGCCTACCACACGGTAGACGGTGGCTATCATCTGAATAACCAGAAGGCTCGTATCCTCCGGTGTGTTTTCTTCATAAAGTCCGTCCACAAAGGCGGAAATATCCTCACTGTTGCCTACCTTCAGTAATTGCTCCAGAGTTGACGCTTCCTTTTCGACATGGTCAATTTCAAGGCTCCCGTCATGCTCCTGGTCATCTATAAAGCGTATTTCTCCGGCACCGTCGGAAGTATATCGCCGCGCCGTAACTGCCTGCATATATGCGTCCGAGCAAAGCGAAAGCGCGTCAAATTCGCGGCTTACGCCGATCGTGCATACCTGATTTAAAAGTCTTTTCGCCGTCTGTACCGTTTCTTTCAGCGGCAATTCAAGTATATTGCTCATTTCCTCCTCACCATCGGTTACCGCAAGAGTCACCGCTCTGCCGTAGGCTATAAAGGTTTCGGAATGCATATACTTTGAAATGATTTTATTTATAAACTCCGCATGCTCGGTCCCCGTGCAGGAATTGCCGTTCTCATCCTTGAATTTTGATACCAAAACGCATAATCGCGGCTTTCCGCTGTCGGTTATTATACCGAGTTCCTCTGCTTTTTTTAAAAGTTCCGAATCGTCGGGCTGATGCTCGTTGCCGCCGAGCATCAGCGGAAACAAAAACTCATTAACCGCAAGGGTATGCAATCGGCTTTCAGTATCGGGATCCGGCAAATTAAGCATACTGCCGAGCTTTTCATCCATACGTCGGTGTATTTCAAACAGAGTCTTAGACATTTCCGATGATGAAATGGGTTTTAGCAGATACATTATAATATTGTAATTTATTGCAGTCTGGGCATATTCAAAGCTGTCGTATCCGCTTAAAATTACAATTTGGGTTGCAGGGCGAATCTCACGCACCTTAGCCGCAAGCTCAAGCCCCGATATCATGGGCATTCTTATATCGGTAAGTATAAGATCCGGCTCTAAGGTTTCTATAATATCAATCGCGTCGGCACCGTTTTCGGCCTCGCCCGTCACTTCAAAGCCCGCGGCCTCCCAATCAACCATCTCTATCAGCGCGCGGCGCTGCTCGTATTCATCGTCAACAACCAGAACGGAATATTTCATTCAAAAACACTCCCGCATTTATAATCATAAATTAAGTATAACATAAATAAGCGGAAATAGCAAACAGCCGCGCAAAACGGAATCCCTTTTTGCGCGGCTCAAATCTACTCTTTTTTCTCCCAACCGGCGTACAGCGTCATACTGTCGGTAACGGTATCCTTATCCATATCCCAAAGCTGTGTACAGTCACGGTCGGTATACCATCCCGTAAACCTAAAGCCTTCCTTTACAGGCTCCTCCGAAACGGTTATAAGCTCGGAATGCATTACCTTTACGCTTTGTATTTGCGAACCGCCGTCGGTATCAAACTTAACGGTGAATCCGTTATGAGTTACAACAAATGCAGTTACCGCAATTAAAGCGACAATAAGAACCGCTACGAGTATATTCGCCGTTTTGAGCGACATTTTAACCCCTGCGTACAGACCGCCCTTGCGGTGTACGGCTGCCGCTCTTTCGGTATTTTCATTTGTATTGATATTCTCCATGATTTCACCGACTTTTGATATTATTTGCGTGCAAGATATTTACGCATATCGATAGAGCATGCTACAAGAATTATAAGTCCCTTAATTACATAAAGCATATTCGGGTCAACCGAAAGGAAGTTAAGTCCTACGAATATTATCTGTAAAAGGAATACGCCTATTACAATTCCGCTGATTTTTCCGGTACCGCCTACGAATGAAACGCCGCCGATAACGCAGGCCGCAATAGCGTCAGATTCATAGTTGAGACCGGTGTTTGCAGAGCAGGAGGCGATTCTTGCGCCCTCGATAAATCCTGTTATACCGTACATTGCGCCTGCAAGCACAAATACCAGTACGATGGTCCAGAAGACATTTACTCCCGAAACATTCGCCGCTTCCTCATTGGAGCCTACGGCAAACATATTTTTACCGAATTTTGTCTTATTCCAGATAACCCACATTATTGCGGTGAGTATTACTGCGTAAAGCACATACTTCGGAACGGCTACTCCCCCGATTGTAAAGAGTGTGCCGCGGACGAAATTAAGGTAGGATTCGTCAAGTCCCGAAAGGGTCTGACCGTTGTTTCCGCCGATCATTAAATACATGAGCACCAGACCGAAAACAATAAGCTGAGTAGAAAGGGTAACGATGAACGGGTGTAATTTAAACTTTGCAACAAAGAATCCGTTTACAAAGCCTATAACCGCGCCTACTGCGATAACCGCCAAAAGCACAAGCCAAAGCGGCACGACAGCGAGATTGGGAAAAATCTTGTTGGCATAGCCCGTCATCTGAAGGAGAGACGCCGCAATACAGGCAGTCAATCCCACGCAGCGGCCGGCAGATATATCGGTACCCGTAAGCACTATCGCTCCGCCTATACCCAAGGCTATCGGCAATTTCGCCGCGGTAAGAGAAATGATATTTACGATTGACGACATTGAAAGGAACGCCGGAACCCTTATTGCAATATAGATTACGGCAATTACAATGATTATGTACATTGCATTGTTAAATAACAAATCGGTTATTGTTCTGCGCTTGTCCGCACCGGATTTTGCTTTGAATTCCTCCATACGGGCGGCAAGACGGCTTTTTCTTTTTAAAGTAGCAGCAGACATTTGTTTTCCCCCATTTATGCAAATTTAGCGGCAAGCGCCATAATTTCTTCCTGTGTTGTTTGAGCCGCGTTTACCTCGCCGGCTAATTTCCCGCCGGACATTACAAGTATTCGGTCGCATACGCCGAGCAGCTCGGGCATTTCGGACGAAACCATAATAACGGTTTTGCCCTTTTCGGCAAGCTCAATTATAAGCTGGTAGATTTCATATTTTGCGCCTACGTCTATTCCTCTTGTCGGCTCGTCAAGCAACAAAACGGTAGGGTCGGTCAAAAGCCAACGGCCGAGTATTACCTTTTGCTGATTTCCGCCCGAAAGCGAACGGATTTTAGTCTCCTGATTAGGCGTTTTTATACGCATTGAATCAATACACCAATCGGTGTTTTTCTTCATCCTCGCCTTGCTCAAGAACGGACCGCGCTGACATTTTTTGAGACTTGATATAGTAGCGTTTTCACGGATATTGAGTATTCCGAAAATACCCGTGGCGCGCCGTTCCTCGGTAAGCAGCGCAAAGCCGTTTTTAATTGATTCTCTGGAATTTCTGTTTTTAATCGGCTTTCCATCAAGGGTAAGCGTACCGCTGCGCCTTGTGGCGGTTCCGAAGATATTTTCAAGCAGCTCGGTTCTTCCCGAACCGTCAAGTCCGGCTACGCCGATTATCTCGCCGCGTCTTGCGGCAAAGGAAACGTCGCGCAGCTTTGAATACTCGGCGGATAAATCTTTAACCTCCAAAAGCACATCGCCGATTTTATTGGTTTTGGGAGGATAAAGGTTTGTAAGCTCTCTGCCCACCATCAGCTTTATAATTTCATCGGTGGTAAGCTCCTTTGCGTCCCTTGTGGCTATATACTTGCCGTCGCGCATTATTGTAACCTCGTCAGATATACGGAGGATTTCTTTCATTTTATGTGAAATATATATTATGCCGCAGCCCTGATCACGCAGCATATTTATGATTTTGAAAAGGTGCTCAACCTCTTCTTCGGTAAGCGAAGAAGTCGGCTCGTCAAATACGATAATTTTTGAATTATATGAAACGGCTTTCGCAATTTCAACCATCTGCCGCTGGGATACCGGCATACGGCTCATCACCGTCTTGGGGTCTACATTGATTTCGAGCTTCTCAAAAATCTCCTTGGTTGCATTGTACATTTTCTTTTCGCTGGTAATGGGCACTCCCTTTGCAACCGTCGGGAAACG
>JAEDML010000085.1 GCA_016303035.1 Clostridiaceae bacterium
TGACCGCCCGAAAGCGTGTCGATATGCCGCTTTTCAAAGCCTGTAAGATTTACAAGCTTCAGCATTTCCTCAACCTTAGCTTTAACTTCCTTTTCGGGCAACTTTTTTACACGCAGACCGAATGCGATGTTTTCGTAAACATTAAGGTGCGGAAAGAGCGCATAACGCTGAAAAATGGTGTTAACCTGCCTCTTATAAGCAGGAACACCATTGATTTTTTTACCTTCAAACATAACGTCGCCGCTGTCAGGCTCAAGAAATCCCGCAATAAGGCGCAGGGTAGTGGTCTTGCCGCAGCCCGAAGGTCCGAGCAGAGTAATAAACTCTTTGTCCTTAATCGCAAGGTTAAGCCCGTTGAGAACCTGCTCGCCGTCGAAAGCGACCGAAATGTTTTTAAGCTCCACAATATTTTCTTTTTCCATAAAAGCATCCCCCTTTGTTCAACACCAAGTGCCGACACAAGAATAAAAATTTAACTTCGCAAAGCGCGGCAAAAACCGTGTTTTGTGAAGGTTACCCTGTGCGATACCCGCAGCTTCGTCGTTAGATGCCCTGAACAAAGGGTTTTTCATAGTTTTCTCGGTAAATAAACCGGAAACTACGGCATGAAATCTGAAACTGCTCTCTACACAGATGCTTTGGTAAACATATTAAATTGTAATGTCTAACCAGTTTATGAATATACAGCGAAAAAGGTAAAATGTCAAGAGTATTTTTCATATTTTGTATATTTTTCTGCAAAAAATCAAACCGATTTTGCGAAAACTCTTAAATGCTCGTTTTTCCTCGGCTTTTCTTGCGTATACTCATTTTTTGATAATTGCCGTAAATTTTACAATTTATACACATTGCACAACAGAAAAAAGAGTTGCCGAATAAATCGGTTTATGGTATAATATTTACCGAATATTGATTAGCTGTCCGGAGGTGTTGTTATGCGTATTCTAGGTATTGATCCCGGATATGCGATTGTCGGATACGGAATTGTAGATTATGACCGAAACAGATTCAGCACCGTGGGCTACGGCGCCATAACTACGCCTGCCGATATGCCCTTTCAGGAAAGACTGCGCGATATTTATAACGATATTACTGAAATTATACGCCGCTTCGGACCTGACAGTATGTCGATTGAAAAGCTCTATTTCAATACCAATACAACCACGGCAATTGATGTTGCTCAGGCAAGAGGGGTTATAATGCTTGCCGCGGTAAACAGCGGCGTGGAGGTTTTTGAGTATACGCCTTTGCAGGTAAAGCAGTCAATTACAGGTTACGGCAGGGCGGAAAAAAGACAGGTTATGGAAATGATAAAGAGCTTTTTGGGACTGAAATCGGTTCCGAAGCCTGACGATACGGCGGACGCGCTTGCCCTTGCAATATGTCACGGTCATTCTTCAGGCAGCATATACGGTAAACTCGGAGGGATATATAAATGATAGCTTCCGTTAGAGGAAAACTTATATACAGCGATAACGCTTATGCCGTTGTTGAATGCGGCGGCGTGGGCTTTAAATGCTTTATTACAAAAAATACGCTCGGCCGTCTGCCGAAACGCGGCGAGGAGGTAATGCTTTATACATACCTTGCCGTAAGGGAGGACGCGCTTGATTTGTACGGCTTTGCAGACAGCGATGAGCTTGCGGCGTTTAAGCTTATAACCTCGGTCAGCGGCGTGGGCGCTAAAATCGGACTCGCATTGCTTTCGGAATTTTCGCCTGCCGATTTAACCCTTTATATTGCGAGTAACGACGCTAAAATGCTTACACGCGCTTCGGGCGTCGGAATAAAACTGGCACAGCGAATCGTGCTTGAGCTTAAAGATAAGGTAGGCTCGCTTTCCGCGGCGGATTCGGAAACCGTTGCGGCGGTAGGAAATGCAAATATAGGCGGAGCTACAAAAGAAGCTGTTGCGGCTCTCGTTTCGCTCGGTTATTCACAGAGCGAGGCGTCTCTTGCCGTCGGGAGACTTGACCCGTCGCTTTCGGCTGAGGAGCTTATAAAGCAATCGCTTAAAACTCTTGCAAGGGGGATATAAATTTTGATAGAGCAGGAAATGGATTTTGAAAACCGTATTGTATCCCCCGAATATAATTATTCTGATGAGGAAACCGAGCTTTCTTTAAGGCCTAAAACCCTTTCAGAATATATAGGGCAGGATAAGGTAAAGGATAATCTCAGCATTTACATTAAAGCCGCACTTCAGCGGCACGAATCGCTTGACCATGTTTTGCTTTACGGCCCTCCGGGACTAGGAAAGACAACCCTTTCGGGTATTATCGCAAGGGAAATGGGGGTTAATCTTCGCGTCACTTCGGGACCTGCCATTGAAAAACAGGGTGATTTAGTTGCAATACTTACCTCTCTAAACGAGGGGGACGTGCTTTTTATTGATGAGATACACAGACTTTCGCGCAATGTTGAAGAAATACTTTATCCCGCAATGGAGGATTTTTCGCTTGATATAATCCTCGGAAAGGGACCCTCGGCGCGCTCTATAAGGCTTGATGTTCCGCATTTTACGCTTGTGGGAGCTACAACGCGTTCGGGTCAGCTTACGGCTCCGCTTCGCGACCGTTTCGGTGTATTACTGCGACTTGAACTTTACACACCCGAACAGTTGTCTTTAATAATAATACGCTCTGCCGGAATACTCGGTATTGATATTGAAAAGGACGGAGCGCTTGAAATCGCCTCGCGTTCAAGGGGAACCCCGCGAATCGCCAACCGCCTTTTAAAGCGTGTTAGAGATATAGCGCAGGTCGAGTTTGACGGCAGGATAACCGAAAGCGTGGCAAGAAAGGCGCTTTCAAGGTTTGAAATCGATGAATTGGGTCTTGATGATTTCGACCGTAAAATGCTTACCACAATAATCAAGAATTACGGCGGAGGCCCAGTGGGGCTTGACACGCTTGCGGCAGCTATGGGTGAAGAAGCCGTAACCATTGAGGATGTTTATGAGCCTTATCTTATGCAGATAGGCTTTCTAACAAGGACTGCGCGCGGCAGATGCGTAACACCGCTTGCGTACGAGCATCTGGATATGCCGCAGAATCCTAATTCAAGACAACAATCTATTTTTTAAGGAGTTATTAAAATGGGAAGACTTTTCGGAACAGACGGAGCAAGGGGAATTGCTAACAGCGAGCTTACGGTTGAGCTTGCGGTAAACATCGGACGAGCGGCGGCATATGTGCTGACCGAGAAAACAACCGAAAAACCGGTGGTGCTTATTGGTAAGGATACGCGCGTATCTTCAAATATGCTTGAAATGGCGCTGGCATCGGGTCTTTGCTCGGTGGGAGCCGACGTAGTGCTGGTTGGCTTTGTTCCCACACCTGCGATAGCGTATCTTGTTAAGGAACGCGAGGCAGACGCGGGAATTATGATTTCGGCGTCCCACAACCCCTGCGAATACAACGGAATAAAGATTTTTGACAACAACGGCTTTAAGCTGCCCGACGCGCTTGAAGAGGAAATTGAAAAGCTCGTTCTTGACGATATGAGTCCGATTGAATTTCCGACAGGCGGAGATGTAGGCAGTGTATTCAACCGATATGATTTAGTTGATGTTTACATAGACCACCTTGCAGAATCGGTAAATACCGATTTAAGCGGTCTGAAAATAGCTATTGACTGCGCCAACGGCTGTGCTTCCTATACGGCCGAAAAGCTGTTTACACGCCTCGGAGCCGAGTGCCATATGATGCACGATTCACCCAACGGAATAAATATTAACGCCAACTGCGGCTCTACGCATATGGATGACCTTATCGACTATGTCAACGGTCATGATGTTGATTTGGGACTTGCGTTTGACGGCGATTCTGACCGTTGCCTTGCAGTTGATGAAAACGGCAAGCTGATTGACGGCGACCGCCTTATAGCGGCTTTTGCGCTTGACCTTAAGGAAAAGGGTATGTTAAAGGACGAAACCGCCGTAGTAACCGTTATGACCAATATGGGCTTTAAGAATTTTGCCAGGGAAAACGGAATTGCCGTGGTTGAAACCAAGGTCGGCGACCGCTATGTGCTTGAACAGATGATTAAAAGCGACTATAAGATAGGCGGCGAGCAGTCGGGTCATATAATCTTTAAGGATTTTGCCACAACGGGCGACGGTCAGCTTTCGGGCGCTATGTTCGCTTCGATTCTTGCAAAAAGCCGTAAGTGCGCGTCGGATGTAGCATCTGTAATGACGGTGCTTCCGCAGACGCTTAAAAACATTAAGGCTACGCCCGAAATGAAGGCAGCGCTTACAAATGACGCGGATATTAAAAATGCGATAGATGATGTTACGAATACTTTGGGCGAACGCGGAAGAATACTTGTACGCGCTTCGGGCACGGAGCCGCTTATAAGGGTTATGCTTGAGGGTGAGGATATCGCTGAAATAAAGCGACTTGCAAATAAAGTTGCAAAGGTCATTGAGGGTAAAGCCTGATGCGATACGCAGAGGATTTCGGCGATTATGAGCTGATTGACGCCGAGGGCGGCGAACGACTTGAACGCTGGGGAGATATTATTCTTATACGCCCCGATCCGCAGGTAATCTGGTCGGGCGAGCGCTCCGATAAGCGGTGGAAAACAGCAAATGCTGTGTATCACCGTTCGCAGAGCGGCGGCGGATTCTGGGAAAAGAAAACCGGTGTGCCCGATGTTTGGAGCGTAAACTACGGCGATATGACCTTTCGGCTTAAGCCAATGGGCTTTAAGCATACGGGACTGTTTCCGGAACAGGCGGTTAACTGGTCGCTTGCTCGCAGTCTTATTAAAAAAGAAAACCGCGAGATATCGGTGCTTAATCTATTCGCATATACAGGAGCGGCTTCCGTCGCCTGCCTAAAAGCAGGGGCAAGGGTCACCCATGTCGATGCTTCAAAGGGTATGGTACAGTGGGCAAAGGAAAACGCCGCGGCTTCGGGCGTGGCGGACAGAAATATCCGCTGGCTTGTCGATGACTGTCTTAAATTCGTAAAGCGCGAAATTCGCCGCGGAAACCGTTATGACGCGATAATTATGGACCCACCGTCATACGGAAGGGGACCCGGGGGAGAGATTTGGAAGCTTGAAAACCAGCTTTCTGAGCTGCTTGCGGAAACCGGAAAGCTGCTTTCGGACAATGCCGTTTTCTTCTTCCTTAATTCATACACAGGCGGAC
>JAEDML010000086.1 GCA_016303035.1 Clostridiaceae bacterium
TAATATGAAATCTTTTTATAACCAAAAAAAGCTTAAAGCGGTAACTTTCAGCTATGATGACGGCACAACACAGGATATAAAGCTGGTTGAACTGCTGAACAAATATAATTTAAAATGTACTTTTAACCTTAATTCTAATTTATTGGGGAAAAGCGGAATTTTAACAAGCGGGAATCAACCTGTTTCGCACTATAAGCTTTGTCGTGAAGACATTAAAAAAGTATATAAAGGGCATGAAGTCGCAGTACATACACTTACTCACCAAAACCTTACTGCGCTTAAAAAAGAAGAAATTGTAGAACAGGTTGAGGGTGACCGAAGAAATTTGGAGGATCTTGTCGGATATGAAGTAGTTGGTATGGCCTATCCCTGCGGCGGAACAAACAACGATGACAGAGTAGCAGGAATAATTAAAAATAACACAAAAATAAAATATTGCCGCACTATAACAAATACCGATAGTTTCGACATTCAGGATAATCTTTATAGGTTCAATCCTAATGTTTATCATTTGCAATGGGAGCGCATGATGGAAATGGCACAAAAATTCATTGATGCAGATCCCGATAAGCCACAAATTTTTTATGTATGGGGACATTCATTCGAAATGGATATTGATTCTTCTTACTGGATTAAATTGGAAGAGCTTTTTAAACTTATCAGTAACAAAAATGATATTTTTTACGGTACGAATGCCGAGGTTTTAATAAAATAGAATTCAAAAAAATTTCCGGTTAGCAGATAATTTATATCGGCTGCAAAGAAGGTATGCCCAGCTCTAAATCAAAGCCGGCAACATATACAAATCTCCCCCAATTGTGCGTACATCACAATTGGGGGAGATTTACATCTATCATTTTAATTGTATTTTAAAGTTACCGAAAGCAGACCAAAAATATGTCAGAAATTACCAACGCACCTGCCAACGCTTTTTATATCCGCCGGCAGACTGCACACTTTTGTTATTCCCTTTTAACGAATCCTTACCGGCAAGTAAGCGCAGTTTTGAATCAAACTCCGCTTCGTCAAACGGAAGCTGTATTTCACGATTACCGTCCCAGCTTGAAAGATAGGCGGCATTGGAAATTGATAGCTCGTTTATTCCCTCATAACCTTCGGCAATTAAAGAATCCCCGTTTAAAACCGCATTGGTAAAGTTTTGCAAAATTCCGCGGTGACCGCTTTCGGGCTCGCTTTGAGTAAACTCTTCATATTCAAGCGGGATATCTCCCGTTCCGCCGCCGCAGGAAAAACGGAATTCACGCTCGTCGGTTTTAAGCCGCCACCATTTTAACTTGCCGTCTTCAAGAACTATTTTACCGAGAGAACCTGAAATTTCAAGACGGTTGGTTCCGGGAAATTCTCCCGTAGTAGTTATGAATGTACCTACGGCTCCGTTTTCGTAGCGCGTAAAAATTGCAGCGTCATCCTCAACCTCTATATTATGGTATTTTGCAACATCGCAAAACGCGGTGACGGATTTAGGCATACCGCAAATCCATTGCCACAGGTCGAGGTTGTGCGGCGCCTGATTAAGCAGTACTCCTCCGCCCTCGCCCGACCATGTCGCGCGCCAATCACCCGAATCGTAGTAGCTTTGTGTACGGTACCAGTTGGTTACAATCCAAACCGTGCGCTTAAGCTCGCCAAGCTTGCCGCCGCGCACAATGTCCCTCGCCCTTGCAAACAGCCCGTTCGTGCGCTGATTGAACATAATTCCGAATACTTTACCGCTGCTTTTCGCGGTTTCGTTAAGGCGCCTTGCGGCGGTAATCGTTACATCCTCGGGCTTTTCAAGCATAACATGAAGTCCGTGCCTGAAAGCCGACTCGGCAATTACCGCGTGCAATGGGTGCGGAACCGCTATAATAACCGCGTCAAGCAGTCCGCTTGAAAACATATCTTCAAAATTTTTAAAAACAGGCACTTTGAATTTTTCCGACACCGTACTGCATTTTGCTTCATTTATATCGCAGAGTGCGGAAAGACACATTCCGTCTACCCTGCCATCAGATATGCAAAGAGCATGGGCAAAGCCCATATTCCCGACGCCGACTATACCTGTTCTTAAAGCTTTCATACATCCACCTACTTGTTACTTCCGCCGTATGTTGAGGAGGTATCTGCAAATACGTTCTTTACACCTGTCTTACGGCGAGATGTTGCAACCCTCTTCATAAGCTCATTATAATACAATTCTTCGTCAAATGGAAGCTCGATTGTTTTGTTAAGCCATGAAGAGAGATGCATAGCATTAGAGAGAGTTAAGCCGTTTATACCCTCGCTGCCGTCAGCGACAAGCGAAGTCCCTCTTAAAATTGCGCCGCCCCAAGCGTTTACAACGCCTACATGCTGTTCATTCTTTCCGTCGGTTTCAATTTCTACCTTGTGGGAAGGAGGAGCGGCAAAAGCCACCTTATTAGTGGCCGAAAACTCAGGCTCGCTTATATCGTACTTCACTACATCGAGCTTATCGCCTTCAGCGACTATTCTTCCCTTGTCAAGCTGAATTTCAAAACGGTTTGTGCCGTATCCGTCTCCCGTAGTTGTTACGAAAACTCCGGTTGCGCCGTTTTCATATTCAACATAGGTAGTAACATCGTCTTCGACCTCAATATCGTGCCATTTACCATACTTTAAATGGGCCTCGACCGTTTTCGGCATACCGCAAATCCACTGCCAGAGGTCCAGCTGATGCGGACACTGGTTAAGCAGTACACCGCCGCCTTCGCCCGACCATGTCGCGCGCCAGTTACCCGAATCGTAATACGCCTGAGGACGATACCAATTTGTTATTATCCAATTTGTACGCCTGATATTACCGTATTCACCCGACTGTACAAGCTCGCGCATCTTGCGGTATATATGGTTTGTTCTCTGATTGAACATCATTCCGAAGACAACATTGTGCTTTTTGGCTTCCTCATTCATTTCCCTAACCTGCTTTGTGTAAACTCCGGCAGGCTTCTCCACCATAACATGAATACCCAAACGCATACATTCTATAGCGTATTTCGGGTGGTCGTAGTGCGGAACGCAAATCATACAGGCTTCAATTATTCCGCTTTCAAGCATTTCCTCTGCGGTTGAAAACAGCTTAACGCCGTCGCCGTATTTTTCCTTTGCCCACGAAAGGCGGTCGGGATTTATATCCGCAATCGCTGTAAGCTCAAAATCCGGGCAAAGTCCCTTTACAGCAATATTATCCGCGTGTCCGCTGCCCATATTGCCTATTCCTATTATTCCGAGTTTTATTTTTTTATCCAAAACCGTTCACTCCTATTCAAAACCTAATGTATGAAGATTATTATAACTGCGCCTTAAGCATTCAAACGGGTCCTCACCGTTACAGTCGTCCTGCTCGACAAGCATATATTTTGTTCCCGACTTTTCAGCCATTTGGAAAACACGGTCAAAGTTTATGTTTCCTTCGCCTATAACCGCCATTTTTCCGCCGTAGGAATAATCTTTAAGATGAATACACGGTACCCTGCCGCAAAATCTTTCGATCCAGTACGCAGGGTCTGCGCCGCCCTTTTGCGCCCAGTATGTATCGAATGTAAAGCCCATCTCATCAGCCGAAAAATCCTCTGAAAGCTTTTCTATTATCAGCTTGCCGTCGATTTTTCTGAACTCCATATCGTGGTTGTGATACATAAAATATTTTCCGTTTTCCCTAAAGGCTTTGGCGACAGGCTTATATTTTTCAATAAACTCGGCATATTTCTCCTGCTGATTTTCATTATATGAATCATACCAGCCAAGTCCGATATAATCGCAGCCGAATATGTTATGCGCTTTAATAACGCTGTCGGTTTCCCCTGTCAGTCTTTCGGGCTTTATGTGGGTGATAACGCATTTAAGACCGTTCTTGTCAAGCTGCTCCTTTAACCACTCGGGCTCATAATCGCAGGTGCCTGATACCTGAACATTTTTATACCCTATGTCGGCTACCTTTTTAAGACTTTCGGCAAAATTCTCAATATTGCCGCAATGCTTTGCAACCGTAAATAGCTGTGCTCCTATTTCCATTTTTATACCTCCTCGGCAATTTTTCTGAATGCAGAAACAGCCGCGGTAAAGGCCTGCTCGTTGCTGTCATAAACAAACTTGCCTACATTGCTTTTTTCGCCCTTGCGTTCAAGTGCCGAAAGCCCGTCAAACACTGCAAGGTGCGGCTCGATGGTAAAGTCACGGCCTCCGTTTGCCGAAAAGTCCGATACTATTGCTCTGACATTTCCGGCACCTTCTCCCGCAGGAACAACGCTGCCGTCGGATGTTGCATCCTTTATGTGCATATACTTAGTGTAAGGCTTTAAGAGACTCCAAGCCTCAAGCGTATCCTGACCGCACTGTACAAAGTTTGCAGGGTCAAAAATTCCCTTTAAAGCCGGCAAAGCCTTAAGTATTGTAAGACATTCCGCCGCCATTGCGCCGTATATTCCCTTTTCGTTTTCGTGGCAAAGGTCGATTCCGCTGCCCGCCGCTATATCCGTAAATTTTCCGAGGCGGTCAATAACCTCATCCTTAAACTCATCTGTTTTTTTGCCCTGTGGAATGTAGAATGAGAAAAGCCGTATGTTACCTGCGCCGAGAATATCCGCAATTTCAAGCGTATGCTTAAACTTTTCCGTATGGGCTTCAAAATCGTCCTTTTCTATATCTATCTTACCTATAGGCGAACCGATCGACCATACGGTAAGACCTGCGTCGTCAAGCTTTTTTCGGACCTCTTTTGCCTTTTCTTTTGTTATATCCGAAATATTTATATCATCTACATTTCTTATTTCAAGTCCCTTTACCCCGTTTTGCTTCATGGCCTTTATCTGGCCGTCAATCATAGGACTTGCTTCATCCGCAAAGGCGTAAATATTAAACTCTTTCATACCTTTCCCTCTCTTTCATATCCGATTTTATACGGTACGCCGTTTTCATTAAAGCCTATTTCGGTGCGTGTAATATACCAACTGTTTCCTTTATCGGGACTGCCCTGATAAAACAGATGTACTCTGTTTTCGAGCATTATTTCCGCCGGGTCTTTAGCAAAGTTCTTTCCGCCTCTGTCATTGGTAAACAGCATATTTTATACCCCCGAATAGGCAGAAAATCCACCGTCTACGGGAA
>JAEDML010000087.1 GCA_016303035.1 Clostridiaceae bacterium
GCAGGAAAATCATAGCTATGTAAAATAAGAGATTTTGCAAATAGAGAGGCTTTATTATTAAAGCCTCTCGAATAGGTTATTGTTTTTGATTTATTTCGAGAATTTTTACTCCTGAGGAACGCAGCAGGCTTTCGGCGGCGTTTATATCGCCGTAAAATACAATGGCATAGCCGCATCCCATATTTCCGCGACCCGATGTTACTTTTTCGATATGCGCCTTATATCCTTTACGGCGCAGAATATCTCGTCCTTTGATTGCATAGGTTACGGTTCCTGTAGTAATAATATACTCTTTCATTTGTTTTCACTCCGACCTGCCCGTCGGGCCAATGGTTTGTACACTACATTCTATGCGGATTATAAGGATTAGGTTATAGTGTTTTTTCCTCCTCCATCTCCTGCTTGTAAAACTTTATAAACACGATAAATGCTATCGGGGTGATTATCATCCCCACAAAACCGAACAGCTTGAGCCCTATAAACATTGTAAGCAGCGTAAGCAATGGATTTATGCCTATCTGTCCGCCTATAACGCGCGGCTCAAGGAAATTTCTGACTATTGTTATTATCAGGTAAACGATTATAAGCCCTGCGCCTAAATATGTTTTACCTAAGGCAATGCTTATAAGTGCCCACGGGATAAGCACGGTGCCCGTTCCGAGCACGGGGAGAATGTCAATAAAGGCTATAAGCAACGCGGTGAGCGGCGCGTTTTTTACGCGGAGTATTAAAAGACCGCACAAAAGCTCCATGAAGGTTATTGCCATAAGCAGAAGATAACCCTTAAGAAACTTGAAAATGCTGTTTACAAGAATGTCCTTGATTTTAAGAATTATATTATATCTTTTTTTGCTTATCATACTGTGCAGAAATTTTACAAGTCCTTCAAAATCCTTTGCGATATAACAGCTGGCTACTACCGTTACCACGCTGCTTACAAGAAAGGCGGGGGTGCTTTTGGCTATGCCTGCGGCGGCGGAAGAAAAAAAGTTTGTGACCGCAGCAGCGATATTTTCCGCCGAGGAGCTTAAAAGCGACATTACGGTATTTATACTGTCCTTTGGCATATCGTTAAGCTTGTTTTCAAGTGAGTTTCGTATATCCGAAAAGAACGAGGACAGGTCTACCATATATTTTGGTATGTCTTTGGCAAATTCATAAATGTATAAAACAGCGCGTCCGGTAAGCAACACGCCGACGATTATCACCGCCGTATAAACCGCCGCGACCGTAACGGCGGCGCATACACCGGTTTTAATGCCGGTTTTCGAAGAAATATACTTCGCCGGCTTCTGCATTAAAAAGGCAATTATAACGCCTATAACAAACGGCAGCAGGTATGCAAGCAGAAATTTGCAGATAAAAAATATACCTGCGGTTATAATCAGCACAAAAGCGGTGTTTATGAGAAATGTTTTTTTAGCTTCCAAATCCAAAAGAATCAGCCCTTTCACCGTATAATATATGCAGGTTTAACAGTAATTTGTTTTTTTGAAAAAATCGGTTGAATATAAAAATAAAATGTATTATAATTAAAAACAATCGTTCACGCACGGAGGACAGATATGAAAAACAGCGATTTAATTATCGTCGACAGCAGGGTACTTCCTTCGGTATTCGGCGGCGTAATAAAGGCAAAAGAGCTTATCGCAACGGGAAAAGCCGAGAATACCTCGCAGGCTATAAAAATGGCGGGTATTTCAAGAAGCGCTTTTTATAAGTATAGGGATTTTGTTTTTAAATATACCGATAACGATACCGATAATATCAGCCTCAGCGCAATTTTAAGCGATAAAGCCGGTGTGTTTTCAGCGCTTACTGCTGTGCTTTACGAATGCGGAGCAAACATTATTACCCTTAATCAGGGGATACCGGTTGACGGCGCCGCCGCCGTGTCTATTACTATAAAGACGGACGGATTGAATATACCGCTTGAAGCGCTGATAGCAGAGCTTCAGTCGGTAGACGGAGTAATTTCCGTAAAAGCCGTGTAGGGCAGTATGGTACACGACTGATGATTTCAGACTGATATAACGGAGGAAAGCCAATGGTAAATGTAGCAATAATGGGACACGGGGTGGTAGGCTCCGGCGTTGCGGAAATTTTAATAAATCACGCAGACCGTATTGCCGAAAAGGTAAAAGCGGCGGTTAATGTCAAGTATATTCTCGACTTGCGGGATTTTGACGGGCTGTCATACAGCGATAAATTTATTAAGGATTTCGGCATTATCCTAAATGATGACGAGATAAAGGTAGTCGTCGAGGTTATGGGCGGTATAAATCCCGCTTACGATTTTGTTAAAAGCTGTTTGCTTGCCAAAAAAAGCGTGGTAACCTCAAATAAAGAGCTTGTCGCCGCAAAGGGAGCGGAGCTTTTAAGAATTGCAGAAGAAAACAATGTAAACTTTCTGTTTGAAGCGAGCGTCGGCGGCGGAATACCGATACTCCGTCCTATGGCGCAGTGTCTTGCCGCTAATGAGATTAACGAAATATACGGCATTTTAAACGGAACAACCAACTACATTTTAAATAAAATGATAGTAGATAATATGGATTTCGACGCGGCTTTAGCTCTCGCGCAGGAAAAAGGCTTTGCGGAAAGAGATCCTGCCGCCGATATTGAGGGGCATGACGCCTGCCGCAAGATATGTATTCTTGCTTCCTTAGGATTCGGGAAGCATGTTTATCCCGAACAGGTAAAGACCGAGGGTATTACCGGCGTTACGCTTGACGACGCCGAGTATGCGGATAAGTTCAACTGCGTTATCAAGCTTATAGGCAGCGCAAAAAAGCTGCCGAACGGTAAAATTACCGCTTTTGTCCGTCCTACGGTGGTAAGCCGCGAATGTATACTTGCAAGCGTAAACGGTGTGTTTAATGCGATAATGGTAAACGGCGACGAGACAGGCGAGGTAATGTTCTACGGCAAGGGAGCAGGGAAGAGACCTACGGCAAGCGCTGTGGTAGCCGATGTTATGGACTGCGTTAAGCATATAAATGCACGCAAGTACCTTTCTTGGGAGGACGGCTCCCCCGATTATGTCGATAACAGCGTTGAAGAAAAGCAGAAATTCTATGTCCGTATCAAGTCGCAGAATTATCAGCTGCTCAAAAGCGAGTTTATACGCGTTTTCGGAGAAAACACCTTCTTTATCGGAAACGAATTCAGCAAAGAGCTTGTCTTTATATCCGATGTTACCGATGAAAACGAGCTTAAAATGCAGCTTGATTCTCTGAAAGGCGTCTGCGGATTAACAGTTTTCCATACGCTTTTTTAAATTCTCTACTTAGGGCTTATATGAAAGGAACGGTCATAAATTATGGCACTTATAGTAAAAAAATTCGGCGGTTCGTCGGTTGCCGACGCCCAAAGGGTGTTCAATGTCGCCAACATCATTATTAACGATTACAAAAAGGGCAACGATGTAATAGTGGTTGTCTCGGCACAGGGGGATACTACCGACGACCTTATTGAAAAGGCAGAGGAGATAAATCCGGCAGGCGCCTCAAAGCGCGAGATGGATATGCTGCTTTCGGCAGGCGAACAGATTTCAATCGCGCTGCTTGCAATGGCTATAGAAAAGCTCGGCTGTCCGGTAATTTCGCTTCTCGGCTGGCAGGCAGGCTTTAATACCGATTCGCACCACAGTATTGCGCGTATTAAAAATCTTAATACCGAGCGCATACGCAATGAAATCGCAAAGAAAAATATCGTTGTTGTAGCGGGCTTTCAGGGTATAAACAAGTATGACGATATAACGACCCTCGGCCGCGGCGGTTCGGATACCAGCGCAGTTGCAATAGCCGCTTCGATGAATGCGGATTTATGCCAGATATACACCGATGTCGACGGTGTTTACACCGCCGACCCACGCAAGGTCGACACCGCCCGTAAAATGGACGAAATAGCCTATGATGAAATGCTTGAGCTTGCAACCCTCGGTGCGCAGGTTCTTAATAACCGTTCGGTTGAAATGGCAAAGAAATATAATGTTGAGCTTGAAGTTCTTTCAAGTCTTGAAAATAAACCGGGAACAAAGGTTAAGGAGACGGTAAAAATGGAAAAAACACTTATCAGGGGAGTAGCAAAGGACAGCAATGTGGCAAGAATTTCGGTTGTGGGACTTGAAGACACACCGGGAGTTGCCTTTAAGATATTTAATAAAATCGCACAGTACAAGATAAATGTTGATATTATTCTCCAGTCGGTAGGTAGAGATTCTACAAAGGATATTACCTTTACCGTACCGCGCGATCAGGGCAAGCTTGCGGTCGAGGCTATCGAGTCCATAAAGGGCGGTCTTAATTATAAGGACATAGTTGTTGAAGAGGATGTGGCTAAAATTTCGGTAGTCGGTGCAGGTATGGAAAGCCATCCGGGCGTAGCCTCCAAAATGTTTGAGGCACTGTATGACGCAGGAATAAATATTCAGATGATTTCAACAAGCGAAATTAAAATTTCGGTACTGATTGATGCAAAATACGCCGATAAAGCTGTTAAGGTCGTTCACGACGCATTTATAGGATGATAATAAAAGTAAAAAATGAACCGGCAATTTTCTTATGGAAAATTGCCGGTTCCCTTTTTGGCGTTCCCGAGAGGATTCGAACCTCCGACCTACCGCTTAGGAGGCGGTCGCTCTATCCAACTGAGCTACGGAAACATAGAAATCAGAAGCATATAGATATATTACAACACAAAAACTTCCGTGTCAATATTTAGTCTTGTCTTTTTTGATTTATTTTGATATAATATCGGTGTAGAAAGAGGGGAATTTGTTGGCCGATTTCATAAATAAGGTCATAAAGACTTTTTTAAGCCCTAAGTTTATTTTATTCTGCCTTTTAGGTGTTGTTAATACCTTTAACGCCGCTTTCTTTTCCTGGCTTGCACACCATCTTATTCAGGAAAATGCCGCGGCGGTTTTCGGTTATGCAGTGTCGCTTTCGATAAATTATTTTCTTAACAGCCGCATTGTTTTTAAGAAGCCTTTAAATTTTAATGGACTTATAAGATTTATTATATCGTATATACCAAACTTTATAATATATTTTCTTGTTACATTCATTACGATTAACACACTTAAAATGTCGCAGTTTTGGGC
>JAEDML010000088.1 GCA_016303035.1 Clostridiaceae bacterium
GTAAAGGCAGGCTTTAACAAGGTAGTTTTTGTTATAAAGCACGCCATTGAAAAAGAATTTAAGGAAATTGTAGGCAGCCGAATCGAAAAAAAGGTGCGCGTTGAATATGTTTTTCAAGAAAACGATAAGCTCCCGAACGGCTTTACCTGCCCTAATGACCGTGTAAAGCCTTGGGGAACGGCGCATGCGATACTCTGCTGTAAAGAGGTAGTTAAGGAGCCGTTTGCGGTTATCAACGCCGACGATTATTACGGAAAATCCGCCTTTGTAAAAATCGCGGAATTTTTAAAATCCGGCACAGACGATTACTGTATGGTGGGCTTCCGCCTTAAAAACACCCTTACCGAGAACGGTTATGTTTCAAGGGGCGTTTGCGAAACCGAAAACGGTATCTTGAAAACGGTTACCGAGCGGACAAAAATTGTCGACTGCAAATATACCGAGGATGACGGAAAGAACTGGACCGCCCTTAATCCGGACAGTATCGTTTCAATGAATTTATGGGGTTTTCAGCCTGATATTTTTTCACATATCGAATCCGGGTTTGTAAAATTCCTCGAACAAAACATAAATACTCCGAAATCCGAATACTATCTCCCGAGCGTTGTGTCGGGTCTTATAGAATCGGGCGAAAAGCAGGTTAAGGTACTCGTAGCCGAGGACAAGTGGTACGGAGTTACATATAAAGAGGATAAAGAAGATGTAGTTGACGCTATAAAGGAAATGACCGACGGCGGACTTTACCAAGGTATATAAAACCGAAAGGAACGATTATATATGAAATTTATAACGGTTGATTCATACGAAAAACTAAGCCGTCAGGCCGCAAACATAATTTCGGCGCAGGTAATAATAAAGCCGGACAGTGTTCTCGGCCTTGCCACAGGCTCCTCGCCCTTAGGCACCTACCGTCAGCTTATAGACTGGTATGAAAAGGGTGATATTGATTTCAGCGAATGTATTTCGGTAAATCTTGACGAATATGTGGGACTCGGCGGCGAAAACGACCAAAGCTACCGCTATTTTATGAATCATAACTTTTTCCACGCAATAAATATAAAGCCCGAAAACACCTTTGTCCCGAACGGCTGCGCCGAGGATCTTGCGGCAGAATGTGAAAAATACGACGCGCGTATAGCAGATCTCGGCGGTATTGATTTACAGCTTTTGGGAATAGGGCTTGACGGACACATCGGCTTTAACGAGCCCGACGATTATTTTGTAAAAAACACCCATGTCGTGGAGCTTCACGAATCCACAATAAAGGCAAATTCGCGTTTCTTTGAAAACGAAGCCGAGGTTCCGCGCAGGGCTGTAACGATGGGAATGGTATCCATTATGCAGGCAAAGAAAATTCTGTTAATAGCAAGCGGAAAAAACAAGCGCGATATTGTGGAAAAGGCATTTTTCGGACCGATTACCCCGAAAATCCCTGCCTCAATTTTGCAGCTGCATCCCGATATAACGGTAATACAGTGCCTTAACTGAGTAAAATTTTGTCACCGATAAATCCGGAGGGATAGTATGTTAATTTACAACGCAAATGTTAAGGGCAGACTTTGCTCGATTGAAATAAACGGCGGTAAAATTACCGAAATATCCGAAAACACAGGGCACGGAGATATTGACGCCGGCGGCTGCCGCGTTATTCCGGGACTTATAGACGTTCACACGCACGGCTGTATCGGGCATGACACTATGGACGCGGATTTTGCGCCTATGTGCCGCTTTTACGCCGAGCACGGTACGACATCTTTTCTTCCTACAACCTTGACCATGGGATATGACAGCCTTACGCGCGTAACCGAAGCCGAAACAGACTTTGACGGCGCGAATATAATCGGCTTTCATTTTGAGGGACCTTACATTTCAGCTCACCGCAAGGGCGCGCAAAATGAAAAATACATAAAAAAGCCCTCTTTTGAAGAATTCAAACAATTTAAAAAGGTTAAAATGGTAACCGTAGCTCCCGAAATTGAAGGAGGTATGGAATTCATCAAAAAAGCGTCTGACTGTGGCTGTTGTGTTTCAATAGGGCATACCGACTGTGATTACGAAACCGCCCTGCGCGCGATTGAAAACGGCGCAAACTGCCTTACACATACCTATAATGCAATGCCTCCGTTTATGCACAGGGATTCAGGTCCCATAGGCGCAGGTTTTGAAAAACATATCTATGCTCAGCTTATCTGCGACGGCTTTCATGTTTCAAAACCCGCCGTTTTGGCTATTTTCAGACTCTTCGGCGCAGACCGCACCGTGCTTATAAGCGACAGCATACGCTGCGCCGGACTTGAGGACGGAGTTTACGAATCGGGCGGACTTAAGGTGACTCTCAAGGACGGCGCCGCGCGACTTTCTGACGGCACTATTGCCGGAAGCTATGCCACACTGCTTGACTGTGTTAAAACCGCCGTATCATTCGGTATTCCGTTTGATGACGCGGTAAGGGCGGCTTCACAAACACCGGCGGAGCTTTTAGGGCTTAAAAAGGGTAAAATAGCTGTAGGTTTTGACGCTGATTTGCTGTTTTTGGATGAAAAACTAAATCTTAAAAAGGTAATTATAGGCGGAAAAATCTTTAAATAGCGAGAACAAAAATGGAAAAAACAAATGTTATGCGGATTTTAGACCGCAGTAAGATTCCCTATGAGGGGTTCCGATACTCATCAGAGCTTACCGAAGGCACCCTGATTGCCGACGCGCTCGGCGAAGACCGAAGGCTTGTATATAAAACCCTTGTAACCGAGGCTTCGGCACATGAACACTTTGTTTTCGTAATACCGGTTGAGGACAAGCTGGATTTAAAGGCGGCGGCAAAGGCCGTAGGCGTTAAATCGCTTTCTATGCTTAAACAAAAAGAGCTCCTGCCGCTTACCGGATATATCCACGGCGGCTGCTCGCCGATTGGTATGAAAAAACAGTTTACAACCGTCATTGATTCGTCTGCCGAGCCGCTTGATTCGTTTTTTATAAGCGCGGGTAAAGTAGGCAGGCAAATAAGAATTTCTCCGAATTCTCTTGCCGATCTTATAAACGCAAAATTCAGCAAAGTAACCGTATAAAATAAAGCCTCCGCGAAAATCCTTTTCGGATTTTTAGCGGAGGATTTATTATACCTATTGCGTCAAATATGAGGTAACCGCATAAACGGTTTGACCGTTATATATAAGTCTTGACCAGCCCCTGTCGCTTACCCCTGTTCTTGTTACATACTCACCGTTTTTAAGGGTGTATACTATTTCAGAACCGTCTCCTCCGACAGGTGCGGTTCGCAGGTTTGTTTCGCTTTTGGCTGTAACCTGCTCGCTTACCTCGCTAAACTCGGATTGAGGCTGAGGCGTTTCGGACGGCGCCGTATTAACCTCGGTTGTAAGCAGAGAAGAAACGGCATAGACCGTTTGTCCGTTGTATTGAAGCCGCGACCAGCCCTTATCGCCCGTTGCAAGCAGCTTTACAAATTCGCCGTTTCTTATTGTACCTACAATAATGCCTTCGGTTGTAGGAAGCGCACGGAGATTTGTTTCTTCCTTTGCAGTAACGCTGCCCGACGCCGCAGTAAAGCTTTGACCGTTTACAATATCCGCCTCCTGCGGCTTCGGCGGGATATATCCTGCGTCGGTTGTAAGATATGAAGTTATGGCGTATACCGTCTGTCCGTTATAGAGAAGCTTTGACCAACCGTTATCACCGATACCGATACGGGTAGCAAATTCGCCGTTATTAAGCGTCGCCGCAATATTTCCCTTTGTACTCGGCATATCGCGAAGATTGACAAATTCCTTTGCGGTAATCTGTTCGTTTGTCTCGGTGTAGCCGTCGCTTGTCGCTTTAGGCGCCTCGGCCGTCTGCGGTCGCTGCTTGGATTTAGGCTCTGCCTTTTTGCGTGTAAAATATGAAACATTCATATCGCAAATTCCCGAAATGCCGTCCACACTTCCGCAGTCGGTATACTGCCACATATCGTATTTACCGCTGTAAGCAGGTACAGCTGTTTGAGGGTACGGCGGCGACGGATACTGCGCAACCCAAACCGAATACTCATTTTCTATTTTGCTTATATCCCAACAAGCGGAATTTGAAAGCTCGTTTATGTTTCCGTAAAGCATTGCTTCATACCCTGCGGCTTTCACAGTTCTTAAAAATGCAAGGGCGTTTTTGGTACGATCTGCCGCAGTTAAGCCGTTCATACGGTTGCTTTCAAGCAAATACCCTTCACAGTCATAAACAACAGGGTACGAAATTGAATATCCGGCAATCGCCTGAACCGTCCACTCCGCTTCCCTTACTGCCTCATCTTCGGTTACAGCGGTGGAAAAGAAGTACACTCCGGTCAATATTCCTGCCTTTTCTGCCTGCTGAAGATTGTAATCGGCGGCGGAATCCTTATAAAGCTGTCCGTTTTCTCCGCGGTAGCCTATGCGTATTACAGCAAAATCTATTCCGGCTTTTGCCGCTTTTCCCCAATCTATTTTACCCTGCCACTTTGAAACATCTATTCCGTTAGCGGCGCCCTTTTTATGCTCTAAATTTTCAGCGCTTACGTTCTGACCCTTTTCGCTGTGTAATTCGTTGTTTTCGGGGTCATATTTATCATCTCCCGCCGGTGCTGTGATTTTTTCGCCGGTTACAGACGAAATATCGGTGTCGGTATTTTTTGCTTTGGATACCGATGAAACAATTATAAATACCGCGCAGAGTATTGCAACAACCGCGCAAACAAGTGCGGATATAAGCATAATTCGTTTCTTTTTGTCCGTAAGCAGAGCCTTGATATTCATAAAACCACCCCATAACATCATTTTGCCATAAAAGCATAAAAAAAGCAACCGAAAAAATCGGTTGCTTAAAATTTAAATACAGGCTCACACCCTGAAAACTGAACAAGTAAGAGGAAGACAGAGGAACGAAAAAACAGGTCAAGCCCTCGGTCTATTAGTACTGCCAAGCACACGGCTCACACCGTTTACACACGCAGCCTATCAACCCGGTAGTCTACCGGGGACCTTACTAGCTTATGCTATGGGAAATCTAATCTTGAGGCTGGCTTCATGCTTAGATGCTTTCAGCGTTTATCCAATCCGCACTTAGCTGCCCAG
>JAEDML010000089.1 GCA_016303035.1 Clostridiaceae bacterium
CGCGTCCTTGCCGTTAAGAGCACCGAAGCTATGCAGATGCTTGAAAAACAGCTTGAAGCCGCCGGTGTTTTAAAAGAATGACCTTTATGAGCAAGCTTCTTATAAAACTTATCGAGTTTTATCAAAAAAACATTTCTCCCGCAAAAATACCCTGCTGCCGTTTTACGCCGACCTGTTCGGCTTATGCGATAGAGGCGCTTAGGGTTCACGGTTTTTTTAAGGGCACCGCGCTTAGCATATGGCGTATACTCAGGTGTAATCCGCTGTGCCGGGGCGGATACGATCCTGTCCCCGAAAAGGGAGAAAAATTCAAATTTAAAAAATAAGAGTTTAATTTTTGTTGCCGCTATGAAGACTTGATTAGAATTGACATTTCAGCGGCAGAATGGAGAATACGATGCAAGCCCTTTTTAACATCATAAATAAGCCGTTAGGCTGGGTACTTGAATTTTTCGCCGGACTTTTCGGCGGAAATTTCGCCGCCGCCGTTTTCGTTTTTACACTTGTAATAAACCTTGCGCTTATACCGTTAAGCATAAAAAGTCAGAAATCGTCGGTACAGCAGACCCGTATAAAGCCTAAGCTGGACGAGCTTAAAAAGCGTTACGGAGATGATAAGCAAAAGTACGCCGAGGCAACTCAGGAGCTGTACAAACAGGAAAATGTTTCCATGTCGGGCGGATGCCTGCCGATGATTCTCCGTCTGGTTATAATGATGAGCATTTATTGGCTTATAATGCAGCCTATGACTTATCTTATGCATATTTCGGCAGATACTATAAAGGAAGCCGCTGAAGCGCTTAATATTGCTACCAACAAGAGCGGATACGAACTGTTGCTTATCGACGCAATTAAAAAAGCACCGTCGGATTTTCCCGAAATTGCAGGCAAGCTTAACGAAATTAACTTTAATTTCTTAGGCATAAACCTTACGCAAACACCCAAATTCTCGGTCGATATTTTCCATGACGCTCAGCGTATCTGGCTTATACCGATTTTGGCATTCGCGGCGCAGATGCTTACAAGCGTGCTTTCGCTTATTATGCAGAAGAAGCAAAATCCCGATGCGCCGAATATGGCGGGAATGATGCTCACAATGCCGCTGTTATCGCTCTTTATCGGCTTTACGCTTCCGGGCGGCGTAGGCTTTTACTGGATTTGTTCTTCGCTCGTCGGCGGATTGCTTCAGGTTGCGCTTCAGATTTTTTACGGACCGCATAAAATGCTTTCGCGCGAGCGCTGTAAGGAGCTTGTAAAGGAATGTGATTTTGAAGCGGGTCAGATAAAAAAGCTTTCCGCTTCCGATTCGGCTGCCGAAACAAAATAAACAGGAGGGAAATTTCTTGATAAAAGAAGCAAGAGGCTTCGGTTCTACAATTGACGAAGCAAAGGAAAACGCCATTGCAAATTTAAACGCGTCACCCGACGATGATATACAGTTTGAAGTTATAGCCACGCCCAAAAAGAAAACCTTGGGACTCTTCGGCGGCTGTAAGGCAGAGGTTAGGGTGTATGTTGAACTGCCCGATGAAAAACCAAAGACCGTCAAAAAATCGGCTAAGAAAAACGATAATATTAAGGCAAAAAAAGCCGAAATTTCCGAAAAAAAGGCAGTTAAGGCAGGCAATGAAAAGCCTGAAAAGAAAAAGGAAGAGGTTTCGGAAAATTACGGCGGCTTCGGCGAGGCTGTGGACGCCGAAAGTCTTGCGCCCGATTCACGCGCGGCAAGGGCGGTTGCTTATTTAAGAACTATTTTGGCGGCTCTCGGCTGTGAAAATGTTTCAATAAAGGTTGCCGAAAAGGAAAACGCGGCGCTTATTTCGCTTGACGGCGAGGGTCTCGGCGTTATTATCGGTCACCGCGGCGAAACGCTTGATTCGGTACAGTACCTTACGGGTCTTGCCTCCAACAACGGCGGCGGATATTACAAGGTTTCAATAAATATCGGAAATTACCGCGAAAAACGCGAACAGACGTTGCGCAGTCTTGCAAAACGCGTATCCGAACAGGTTTTAAGGACCGGGCGCAGCCGCAGTCTCGAACCTATGAATCCGTATGAACGCCGTGTTATTCATACCGCGGTTCAGGATATTGAAGGGGTTGTTTCGGCATCCTTCGGCGATGGTGCAGGCCGCAGGGTTGTTATCGCTCCCGAGGGTGCGGAAATCCGTCCGCCGAGAAATTACGACCGCCGCGACCGTTCAAGAGGACGCGACCGCAGACCGAGCAGTACGGTTTCTTCGGTACCCACCAGGGAGCCGAAGCGTGACAGCGATCTTCCGCTTTACGGCAAAATAAAATAAATTAAAAATCCGGCGGTTTTAAGCCGGATTTTTTTAACGCTTTATACCGTATCGGAAATAAAAATTGACAAAACAGTCTTTTCTGATTATAATTAGTATTGTCATTTTGGATTAGGGCATAATAATCATAGCATTAAGACCGATGGGGACGAACCGCCCGAAAACATAAAAAAGTTTTGACTGGAAGTGCCTGATTTGGATAAATTCGTGATAAACGGCGGCAAGCCGCTTAAAGGTATGGTTCGCATAAGCGGCGCAAAAAACGCGGCGGTTGCGATTTTGCCTGCGGTATTGCTTGCCGACGAACCTTGTACAATTGAAAATCTTCCTAACATATCGGATGTTACCGCAATTTACCGCATTTTAAGCGATCTCGGAGCGCAGGTAAGGGTTAAAAACAAATCTACGGTTGAAATCGACCCCCGTCATGCAAATTCCTTTGTCGTTTCTAAGCAGATGGCGGCAGGTATGCGCGCCTCAAGTTACTTTTTGGGCGCTCTGCTCGGCAGAATGCGCCGCGCAAGGGTTGCGCCTCCCGGCGGATGCGATTTCGGCGTGCGTCCTATTGACCAGCATATAAAGGGCTTTGAAGCGCTCGGCGCTAAGGTCGTTATTGAAAACGGAATGGTAGAAGCAAGGGCCGAAGCGTTAAGCGGCTGCTCTGTGTATCTCGATGTTGTTTCGGTGGGCGCTACCATCAACATTATGCTTGCCGCGGCAAAGGCGCCCGGGCTTACGGTTATCGAAAACGCCGCAAGGGAACCGCATATAGTCGACCTTGCAAATTTTCTTAATTCTATCGGTGCCAATATTATGGGCGCCGGAACAGGCGTTATTAAAATACGCGGAGTAGAGCATCTCGGCGGTACGACATACAGTATAATTCCCGATCAGATTGAGGCAGGTACCTATATGGTTGCCGCCGCTGCTACAAAGGGCGATGTGCTTATTACCAATGTTACGCCAAAGCATCTTGAGTCTATTGCGGCAAAGCTTGCCGAAACAGGGGCGGAAATTACCGAGTATGACGAGTCGGTAAGGGTTAGTATGAATTGCCGTCCGCATAAATGCAATGTTAAAACAATGCCTCACCCCGGATTTCCGACCGATATGCAGCCGCAGATTGCAACGCTACTTTCGGTTGCCGACGGTACAAGCATTATTACCGAGGGCGTATGGGACAGCCGTTTCCGTTATACCGACCAGCTTACCCTTATGGGGGCAGATATACAGGTCGACGGTAAAATGGCGGTAATAACAGGGGTAGAAAGATTAAGTCCCGCACCCGTAAGAGCGGTGGATTTAAGAGCAGGTGCCGCAATGATTATTGCGGGTCTGATGGCCGACGGCGTTACCGAGGTAGACAATATTGTTCATATAGACCGCGGCTATGAGGATATTGTTGAAAAATTCACGGCTCTGGGAGCCGATATACGCCGCGTTCCGGCCGAACCGGCGGCAGAGCTTTTAAAACAGGCATAACCGGCAGTAATGCCGGTTTTTTTATATACGGAGGGGTTGCATTGTCAAGACTTTGTCCGCTTTACAGCGGTTCTACGGGAAACAGTACATATATCGGAACCGAAAAGGGCGGAATACTTATAGATGCAGGCGCGTCTATGAAGGGAATCTGCTGTGCGCTTGAACGCGCCGGGGGAGATTACAGAGAAATTGCGGCGGTTTTTGTAACCCATGAGCATTCCGACCATATAAAGGGCCTTTCGGTGTTCTTAAAAAGCACAGGCGTTCCGCTTGCGGCGTCATCAAAAACGCTTGAAGCGCTGGCGAATAGCGGTAAAATACCTGCCGGTATAAAAACCATAGCGGCGGATGAGGGGGATACCGAAATCTGCGGAATCACCGTAAAACGCTTTGCCACAAGCCATGACTGCGAGGGCTCGAGCGGATATGTACTTTGCCTGCCTGACGGTAAAAGGGCGGCGGTATGTACCGACCTCGGCGTTATGACAGAGGAGGTAAGAAACGCCGTTTCGGGGTGTGATACCGTGCTTATAGAATCCAATCACGATATTGAAATGCTTAAAAAAGGTCCCTATCCTCCTCCGCTTAAAATGCGTATACTCTCGGAAAAAGGACATTTATCGAACTATGCCTGCGCGTCGGAGCTTTGCGGTCTTCTTAAATCAGGCACTACCCATTTTCTGCTCGGACATTTAAGCCGGCACAACAATCTGCCTATGCTCGCCCAAAAGGCGGCCGAGGACGCACTTATCGACATCGGCGCACTAAACGGCAGGGACTATACGCTAAGCGTTGCTTCGCCCGAAAGAAACGGGGTGACGGTGTTTTGACAAAGGTCACCGTAATAGCACTCGGAAAACTAAAGGAAAAATATCTTCGCGACGCTTCCGATGAATATATCAAGCGCCTTTCGCGCTACTGCAAGCTGGAAATTGCCGAATTGGAGCCGATAAGGCTTTCTGAAAATCCGTCAAAATCCGAAATAAACGCGGCGCTTGAAAAGGAAGCCGTTTTAATAGAGAAAAAAATACCTAAAGATACTCTGCTTGTCGCCCTTTGTATCGAGGGCGGACAGATTACGAGCGAGCAGCTGTCAAAGACGGTAGAGAAGGCGGAAATGCATTCCGGAGGAATTACATTTGTTATAGGCAGCTCCTTCGGTTTAGCAGAGCGCGTAAAGAAAAGCGCGGATATTTGTATGTCGTTTTCAAGGATGACATTTCCGCATCAGCTTTTCCGTATAATGCTTCTTGAGCAGATTTACAGAGCCTTTAAAATAGAGGAGGGCGGAGCCTATCA
>JAEDML010000090.1 GCA_016303035.1 Clostridiaceae bacterium
ACATTTTCAATGCCTCCTGTAAAAAATATTTTACCTAAAAAGAATACTACTAAAATACCCCTGCCGTCAATAGGAAATCTTAATTTTTTTAATTTATAAACAACTTTTCCTGTTAATATTATCCTGTTACCGCAATTTATTTAATATATTAAATCCAAAGGGTGCAAATGGCGTTCTGTTCAAGCGACACGCGAAGCATTATTTTAGCACTCTTTTTGTTAGAGTGCTAAAATTTAATAAATAATTCACGATTTGTTAAACCAATATACGATTTTTAAGCATAGAATAATAATCGTAAAGAAAACGAAGGTGATTGAGATGTACAATTAAAAAATTCGTTCGGAGCCTTTTAGTCCGGCCGTACGAATATTTAAAAACCGGATTTAAAATTTAAATTTTTAATTTTTATTTTTGGAGGCTTTTTTATGTTTGAAATGAGACCTTATGACAACCGCAGAAACCATTTGGGATATTACAATCCCTTTAGGGAGCTTGAAAATTTTGAAAAGGATTTCTTCACAAACGGCTTTGATATTTTCAGCGGAAATCCCGCAGGCTTTAAGACCGATATAAAGGACACGGGAGACGCTTATGTTTTGGAGGCGGATATGCCGGGCTTTGATAAAAAGGATATTCACCTTGATATTAACGGCAACTACCTAACGGTAAGCGCCGAACGCCGTTCCGAGTGCGAACAAAGGGACAAAGATCACAATTATGTACGCCGCGAGCGTTCCTACGGTTCGTACAGCAGAAGCTTTGATATATCCTCGGTAGATACCGACGGTATAAAAGCCAAATACGAAAACGGCGTGCTAACCCTTACAATGCCCAAAAAGCCTGAGATTACAGGCGGCACAAAGCGGCTTGAAATAGAATAACGGCAAATATTAGGTCGGATTCGCCTAAAAACGGGCGAATCCGTCTTTTTTTGCGCCAAAACGGCAATTTTTTCTTGCAATCAGCGCCATATACATATATAATTAAAAAATAGTTTTTTAATTTTAAGGGGGCAAAAATATGCAGGAATTTTTTAAAAGCCTTACCGAAATCAACGACGCGGTAAATTCCTTCGTTTGGGTTAAGATAGGGCTTGTTCTGCTGCTCGGAACCGGTATTCTTATGACCGTGCTGACAAAGTTCTTTCAGGTTTCTCACCTTAAGCACTGGTGGAAAAGCACGATAGGAAGCGTTTTCAAAAAGGGCAGCGCCGCAAAAAGAAAAACCGATAAAAAGAGCATCTCTCAGTTTCAGGCGCTTTGCACCGCGCTTGCCGCAACAATCGGCACCGGAAACATCGCCGGTGTTTCGGCGGCAATAGTCGTAGGCGGACCGGGAGCCGTGTTCTGGATGTGGATTGCCGCATTTTTCGGTATGATGACAAACTATTCCGAAAATGTGCTCGGAATATTCTACCGCCGTAAAAATCAAAAGGGCGAATGGTGCGGCGGACCGATGTACTATCTTCAGGACGGTCTCGGCTCCAAAAAACACTGTAAAGGACTCGGAAAAATCCTCGCGGTTATATTCTCGCTTTTTGCAATACTTGCATCTTTCGGAATCGGCAATATGGGGCAGATAAATAAAATCACGCTCAATATTCAGTCGGCGTTTTTCTCCTCTGCGGACGGGGTTAAAATTTTCGGGTTCCCCGTTGCCGCGGTAGTTATAGGCGCGGTGCTTATGGTGGTTGCGGCGCTTATAATCCTCGGAGGATTACAGCGCATTGCCGCTGTTGCAGAGCGTGTAGTTCCGTTTATGGCGGTGCTTTACATCATCGGCTGTATTGTGGTTTTCTGCGTACATATACAAAATGTAGGCGCTATGTTTGCGGCTATATTCAAGTTTGCCTTCGGCATAAAAGCTGTAGGCGGCGCGGCAACCGGAATTTTAATTAAAACGGTTATTACCCAGGGCTTTAAGCGCGGTGTTTTCTCAAATGAAGCAGGACTTGGCTCATCGGTTATGGTACACTCCTCCTCCAACACAAGGGAGCCTGTTATGCAGGGTATGTGGGGAATTTTCGAGGTGTTTTTCGATACCTTTATCGTCTGCACGATGACGGCAATCGTAGTTCTCTCCTCGGGCGCTATCGACCTTAACACCGGCCTTGCGGCAGAGGGCACTAACGACGCTACGCTTGTAGCCCAGGCTTTCGGAAATGTTTTCGGAAAGGGCGGAGAAATTTTCGTAGCTCTTGCGATTCTCCTGTTTGCTTTTACTACAGTTCTCGGCTGGTCACAGTACGGAACCATTGCCGCAGGTTATCTGTTCGGCGCCAAAGCGTCAATCGTTTACCGCGTTATATTCGTGCTTATGATAATGTCGGGCGCGCTTATGACATCTTCTCTTGCATGGGATATTTCCGACACCTTTAACGGACTTATGATGATACCGAACCTTATCGGTGTTATCGCGCTGTGTCCGCTGGTGGCGCGTATAACCAAAAACTATGTTTCGAGAAAAATAAAGGGCGACGGTACAGAAAAAGCACTGCTTTCATACCACGCCGATATTCAGGCGGAATCCGAAGCAATTATAGCCGCCGAAAGCGAATAATTTACTTTGTATACGCTAAAAATCCTGCTCACTTGTGTGAGCAGGATTTTTTGATAATCTTTATTAAATTATTACTTACCGCTGTCGCCGTAGTTTGAAAGCACACGGGCGGACGGATCGTTTACATCGCAACCCTGCCATTCCTTATTGGGCATCCAGAAGTCCTTAACCATTTCAGCCTGACCGGGATAATACTTTTCAAACAGTTCGCGGTAAAGGAGAGACTCCTTTGTAAAGGGCTTTGCAAAGGTATATTTTTCACACTTTTCGGCAAATTCCTTATCGGTATATACCGTGTCTGCATATTCCTTTAGGTAGTCAACCATTGAATGACCGACAGCGTCGCTGAATGCCGCCTTTTCACGCATTAAAATATCATAGGGAAGATAATCGCCCTCAAAGGCGTGCCTTAATAAATATTTACCTTTGTTGTAGCGGTTCATCTTCTTTTCGGGGTCGACGCTCATAACATATTTTACAAAATCAAGATCGCCGAACGGTACGCGCGCCTCGATTGAGTTTACCGAGATACAGCGGTCTGCACGAAGCACATCGTACATATAAAGCTCCCTTACCCTCTTTTCGGATTCTTTTTGGAAAGAAGCGGCGTCGGGCGCGAAATCGGTGTATTTATAACCGAAAAGCTCGTCGGAAATCTCACCTGTTAACAGCACGCGGATATCGGTGGTCTCGTGTATTGCCTTGCAGACAAGGTACATACCAATGCTTGCGCGGATAGTAGTGATATCGTATGTTCCGAGCAGCGCCACAACCTCAGGCAGCGCCTTTATGACGTCATCCTTTGTAATTATAACCTCGGTATGCTCGGAGCCTATGTAATCGGCTACCTCCTTTGCATATTTAAGGTCGATAGCGTCGGTGCTCATACCTATTGCAAAGGTGCGTATCGGCTTTTTTAACAGCTTTGCGGATACGGCGCAAACCAGCGAGGAATCAAGTCCTCCGCTCAAAAGAAAGCCGAGAGGGGCGTCGGCGTCAAGCCGTTTTTCAATTCCTTTGATAAGCTTTTCCCTTATGTTTTTACATACGGTTTCAACATCGTCGTAACAAACCTTGTCAACCGCGGTTACATCGCGGTAGCAGTGGAATTCGCCGTCCTTATAAAAATATCCGGGCGGGAAAGGCATTACCTTTTCCGATAATCCCACAAGGTTTTTAGCTTCGGAGGCAAACATTATGCCGCCCTGCCCGTCATATCCGTAAAAAAGCGGGCGTATGCCGATAGGATCGCGCGCGGCGATAAGCGATTTTGTATCTCCGTCATAAATAATCATAGCAAACTCGGCGTCAAGCATTGCGAACATATCGGTACCGTATTTTTCGTAAAGCGGCAAAAGTATTTCGCAGTCCGAATCGCTTGCAAAACAGTACCCTTCTTTTATCAGTTCTTCCTTAACAGGGCGAAAGCCGTAAATTTCTCCGTTGCAGACAAGCTTTCTGTTTCCGAGCAAAAACGGCTGCATACCCTTGTCGGTAAGTCCCATAATGGCAAGTCGGTGAAATCCCAGCATTCCGTTATTGAGCTTCACCACCGCCGACATATCCGGACCCCGTGAAACGGTTTCCGCAAAACCTTTTTTGAATTCCTCCGGCGTAAGGGCGCTACCGGTGTAACCCATAATAGAACACATATTTCTTCCCCTTTTCGTTATTTTTAAAACGCACAAACGCTTCCCTTAAAAAAGGGAAGCTTGTGCCGATTTAAGATTTTAGTATTTTTATCAGTATTGTTCAACATCCTGTAAAGCATCGTAGCCCTCTTCGCCGGTACGAACCTTTACAACATTCTCAACATCGTAAACGAATATCTTGCCGTCGCCGATGTGACCTGTATAAAGAACCTTTTTGGCGGTCTCTACAACCTGAGCCACAGGCACCTTGCAGACAACTATATCAACCTGAATCTTCGGAAGCAGCGAAGCCTCAAGCTCAACACCTCTGTAATACTCGGGCTTGCCTTTCTGTACGCCGCAGCCGAGAACGTGGGTTACCGTCATACCGGTAATTCCGATTCCGACCATTGCGTTCTTAAGGCTTTCAAGCTTGGATTCTTTGCAGACAACCTCAACCTTGGTAATCTTTACGCCGTCTTCCGATTTAACGGCGGCCGCAACCTTAGGCATTTCCTTAACCTCAACCGCCTCTGCAACCGGAACATCACCGGTTACCGCTACGGCATCGCTATCCTCGTCGATATACTCAGGCAACATTGCAAAGCCTGCGTAAGCGCTCGGAAGTCCGTGCTCGGTAGCGTCAAGACCTTCGATTTCTTCTTCACGGCTGACGCGAAGACCGATAACCTTCTTTATAACTAAGAATACAACAGTCATCGTAACAGCAGTCCACAGTGCAACCGCCGCAAAGCCTGTGAGCTGTAAGCCTAAAAGCTCGAATCCGCCGCCGTAGAAAAGACCGGTAAGGGTCTTGCCCGAAGCGTTTGCTATAGAGTATCCGGGAGCAGTATCGGTAGCAAAGAGACCGACTGCTATTGTTCCCCA
>JAEDML010000003.1 GCA_016303035.1 Clostridiaceae bacterium
TCGGTAAAGCTTATGTTTTTGCTCTTTTCAAGCATCTGACGGATTATTTTTGCCGCCATGGGCGCCCAGGAACCGTTTTCTATAATTCCGACCGTACGGTTTTGGAAATTCCTTTCGGTCAAATGGTCGATAAACTGCTTCATAAAGGGAAAAATCTCGCCGTTGTAGGTGGTTGTGGCAAGAACTAATTTTCCGTAACGGAAGGCGTCCTCAACATTCTCTGCCATATCGGTTCTTGCAAGGTCGCTTAATACCACCTTTTTGCAGCCTGATTCCTTAAGCTTTTCAGCAAGCGTTTCGGCCGCTTTTTTTGTGTGTCCGTAAACCGAGGTGTAGGCTATCATAACGCCCTCGCTTTCCACCCCGTATGACGACCAAATATCGTAAAGATTTATATAATAGCCGAGGTTTTCGGTAAGAATCGGTCCGTGCAGAGGGCAGATTTTCTCAATATCGAGCGCCTTGGCTTTTTTAAGCAGAGCCTGAACCTGAGCGCCGTATTTTCCTACAATTCCTATGTAGTATCTGCGAGCTTCGCACGCCCAGTCCTCGTCGGTATCAAGCGCGCCGAATTTTCCGAACGCGTCTGCCGAGAAAAGCACCTTGTCAAAAGCGTCGTATGTAACCATAACCTCCGGCCAGTGTACCATCGGTGCAAATACAAAGGTAAGGGTATGCTTACCGAGACAAAGGGTATCCCCGTCCTTTACAACCAGTCTGTTCTTAATTTTAGAAGCGTCGAAAAAGTTTTCCATCATATCAAACGCTTTTGTATTGGCAACAACGGTGGTATCGGGGTATTTTTCTATGAAATTGATTATATTCGCGGAATGGTCGGGCTCCATATGCTGAACGATAAGATAGTCGGGATTTCTTCCGTTTAACACTTCGGAAATATTGCCGAGCCATTCGCCGCAAAAAGCGGCGTCAACGGTGTCCGTTACCGCAATCTTTTCATCAGCTATCACATAAGAGTTATATGCCATTCCGTTCGGAACGGTATATTGACCTTCAAAAAGGTCGATATTGCGATCGTTAACACCCACATAAAAAATATCCTTGGTTACTGTCATAAGGCAAAACCTCTTTTTCACTTGATATAAACCGTTAGGTTTGTTAATAAATATAATATAACAAAACTTCGCTATTGTCAATAAATTAACAAAGTTTTTCATAAAAAATTTATAAAATTTTGTGTTGAACGAAAATAGGATGTATGTTATTATATAAATAAGTATAATTATAAGAAAAGGAATGTTGACGGGTGGGCGCTGTATTTAACGCGATATATACCTTTTGGAACCAGATATGGTACGCTGTTTCCAACATAAGAATTTTCGATATTTTCGATATATTGATTATGGCGTTTATCATTTACAAGGCCATAGGCTTTCTGCGCGAAACGCGCGCCGGCCAGCTTGTAAAGGGCTTGATTGTCCTGCTTGCCGTTTATCTTATATCCGACTGGTGGAACTTGGTAAGCCTTAGGTGGATGCTTTCAAAGGTGGTTGATTCCGCAATTATTGCCGCAGCGGTTATTTTCCAGCCTGAGTTAAGAAGAATACTTGAGCGCGTAGGGCGCGTCAAATTCGGAAAAAGCCAGATTTTTGACGGCGAAGAGGACACACTTTCTCAGTGTATCGACAATGTAAGCAAGGCCGCCGGGGTTATGCAGGATCAAAAAATCGGCGCGCTTATAGTGTTTGAGCGCAGAACCCAGCTCGGTGAGATCGTAAACACCGGAACGGTTATCGACGCCGAAGCCTCGGTTTCAATGATAAATAATATATTTTTCCCGAAGTCTCCGCTGCATGACGGCGCGCTGATAATAAGGGACGGCCGCCTTTACGCCGCCGGCTGTATTCTTCCGCTTACCAAGCGTGAGGATTTAAGCTCGCAGCTCGGAACAAGACACAGGGCGGCAATCGGTATGACCGAGAATTCCGATGCAGTGGTGCTTGTTGTATCCGAGGAAACAGGGAATATTTCGCTTGTTTCAAACGGTCAGATAAAGCGAAACTACAATGCGGTTTCGGCAGGGGCAGAGCTCAGACGTCAGCTGCTTGATTTTGAGGAGAACGGCCGCGAAAATACGGTTGTCCACGCCTTAAAGCAGATAAATCCGTTTAAAAAGTCGGACAGGAAGGGAGGCGCGGACGGCAATGAAACCGATAAAAAAGCAGATTAGCAGCTTTTCGCTTACAAAGCTTCTTTACAACAGGAAATTTACAATTTCGCTTTCGGTGTTTTTAGCCTTCGTTTTTTGGCTGATAATTATGATAAACCAAAATCCCGTGCGCCAGCAGACCTTTACCGATGTTCCGGTAAATGTGAGTCTTGATAATACCGTCGCAGGGGAAAACGGTATGGGAATTGTAAGCGATATTTCGGCACAGAAATTTACCGTAACCGTAAGCGGACCGAGCTATATCGTAAGCTCGCTTAAAACCGACGATTTTTCGCTTTATGCTTCGGCGGCGGAGATTACCGAGCCCGGAACCTACGATTTGGAGGTTTTCGGCACAAGGGGCACTGCTAAAACGGGCTACACCTTTGTAAGCTATTCGCCCGCTACGGTAAATGTAACGGTCGATTATATAGACACCAAGGAATTTACAATAACACCCAAGCTTGTGGGTGTCGGCGCGTCGGGAGGGCTTGTTGCCGAAACTCCCGTGGTAAGCGGAACCGAGAGCGACACCGTTTCAATCAAGGGGCCGCGCACCGTGATGGATACTATTGATACCGTCGCGGCGTATGCCGAGGTAAATAAAACCCTAAGCTCAAGCGAGACGTTTGACGCCGATATTATTCTTTATGATAAGGACGGTAACGAGATAAGCGCCGAAAACCTCACCCTCAGCACAAAATCTGTCAAGGTGACCGTTCCGATTTCCAAAAAGGCGACGGTAAGGGTTAAACCGACCTTTACAAAGCTGCCCTCGGGTATGAGCGAAGCGGATATAAGCTATTCGGTAAACCATACGACTGTTACAATTATCGGAACACCCGATGTTATTGCCAATATAACAGAGCTTTCACTGTCGGCTATCGACTTTACAGGCGTTTCGGTGAACAGTAACAGCTTTGATGTTTCGGCGAATCTGCCCGACGGGGTAAAGATTCTTGATTCGATAGATTACTTTACGGTGAATATTGATACATCGTCTTATCAGGAAAAGACCTTTACCGTTTCAAATGTTAAATTTGCGGGACTTTCAGGGGGACTTACCGCAAAAAGCGGCAGCAGTATAAAAAATGTTAAGATATGCGGTCCGAAATCGGTGATTTCAAAAATTACGGCAGGCGATTTATACGCCGAAATAAATCTTGCAGATAAATCCGCAGGTGAGCATACCGTTAACGCCGTGATAAAGTCGGACAATTTTTCCAATATCTGGCAGGTGGGCAGCTACAGCACTACCGTGACCATACGCTGATATAATTTTGTCATAATCTTCACTTCTGCATAAACTGTAAGGGGTGAAGATTATGGCTGAATTGATTTTATTTACTGTTTTATGCGTTTTTGCTCTTTTCGGGCTATGTGAAATTATACACGAAATAAGACTTATTTTCGTTTCGCCCAAAAAACGAACAAGAACGGTTACGCTTATCTACCTTGAAAATGGCAGTGCGGAACAACAGCTTATGTTCGTATCCGAACAGGCGGCGTGGCTCGGCAGGAAGTATTCCGACCGCGTTATCGCAGTGGATACCGGAATTTCGGAAGAGGAACGCAAAAATTGCGAGCGGATAGCGGCGTCATACAGTATTACGCTTGCAGGCACAGATGAGATAACGACGGCGTTTTCTTAAGGCGGCGGAAGTAAAAATCAACTAATTGAAAGGACGGCAGCCGGTTTAATGCAGGAAAATTCAGATATCCGGGACAGGGAATCGGTCTGCGGACTTGTAGACAGTATTACATACCGTAACGAACGCAATAACTATACCGTGGCGGAGGTTAAATCCGACGCAGGCCGCATAACGGTCGTCGGAGTATTGCCGCTTTTAAATGAGGGCGAAACCGCTGAATTTTACGGAGAATATACGCTGCACCCGACATACGGCAGGCAATTTAAGGCGGAATGCTTTGAGCGCAAGCCTATGGAGAGCGCGGCGGATATTCTTCGTTATCTTTCAACGGGCGTAATACGCGGCGTAGGCCCCGCGACAGCCCAAAAAATTGTCGAAAAATTCGGGCAGGATACACTTTTTGTAATACAGCACCACCCGGAGCGCTTGGCTTCAATACGCGGAATATCCGAAGAAAAGGCGAAAAATATTTCAAAGGAGTACGAAAAGCAGTACGGCGTAAGGGATATTATGCTGCTGCTTTCAAAGTACGGTGTATCGCCCGAAAGATGCCTTGCCGTTTACCGAAACTTAGGCGCGTCTGCACCCGAGCTTATAAAGAAAAACCCCTATATCCTGTGCGAGGAGGGAATAGATCTCCCCTTTGAAAACGCCGAGGTAATAGCGGGGGATTATAATATTGAGCCCGAAAACGAAATGCGCGTTGCGGCGGGGCTTGAATATGTTTTAAGAAGAAATCTTTTAAACGGACACACCTGCCTGCCGAGAAAAAAATTTATCGACACCGCTTTAAGACTTCTCGGCTGCAGCAGGGAATCTGCCGAGCAGGGCTGTGACAGACTGACCGACTGTTTCAGAATAGCCGAAAAGGATATTGACGGCGAAAGCTTTGTTTCAATTCCCGAATACTATGCCGCCGAGGAGTATATCGCCGCAAGGCTCTTTAACATACGGCACTCCGCGGCGTGCGCGGTCACGGTGGACGAGCTTGAAATCGACAATGTAGAGCGCAAGCTCGGAATTAAGTTTGAGTCGCTTCAGCGGCAGGCGGTAATCGACGCCTTCAGGTTCGGTATTCTCGTGCTTACAGGCGGTCCCGGCACGGGTAAGACAACCACCCTTAACGCCATTATACAGCTTTTTGAGGGCAGGGATATGGATATTCAGCTTACCGCGCCGACAGGCAGGGCGGCAAAGCGTATGACAGAGCTTACCGGAAGGGAGGCTATGACGGTTCACAGACTGCTTGAGGTTGAATGGAACGACGAGGACAAGCCCCGGTTTGCAAGAAATGAAAAAAATCCGCTTGACTGTGATGTTATAATTGTAGACGAGGCCTCTATGATAGACGCAATGCTGTTTGAAAGTCTGTTAAAGGCACTAAGGCTTTCCTGCCGTGTAATTCTTGTGGGGGATTCTGATCAGCTTCCGAGCATCGGAGCCGGGAATGTTTTAAACGATATTCTTTCTTCGGGCGTTTTCCCCTCGATAAGACTTGAAAAGGTTTTCCGTCAGGCGGGGAAAAGCCGTATAGTAACCAACGCTCACGCGATTATAAACGGCAGCAGTCCCGATTTTTCAAATAAGGATACCGACTGCTTTTTTATGAAGCGGTTTGATAAGCAGTCGGTTGTCGCAACCGTATCGGAACTTTGCTGTGAAAGACTGCCGTTAGCCTACGGTTTTGACCCCGTAAGGGATATTCAGGTTATCTGTCCGTCCCGTATGCTCGATACCGGAACCGTAAATCTCAACAACATCCTCCAGTCCTCACTTAATCCCCTAAAAAAGGGCGAAGCTCAGCTTTATTTCAAGGGCTTTTGCATAAGGGCAGGGGATAAGGTTATGCAGATAAAGAATAATTACGATTTGCAGTATAAAAAGGACAGCGGCGAGTTCGGCAGCGGAGTCTTCAACGGCGATGTCGGTTTTGTAACCGATATCGACGCAAGGGCAGGCATTGTAAAGGTTAGATTTGACGACCGTGTTGCGACCTATTTTTCCGAAGATCTCGGTCAGCTGGAGCTTGCCTATGCCGTTACCGTACACAAGAGTCAGGGCAGCGAGTTTGACTGCGTTATACTTCCGCTTTTCGATGTTCCCTTAAAGCTTGAATACCGCAACCTGCTTTATACCGCCGTTACAAGGGCCAAGAAAATGCTGATAATCGTCGGCAGCGAATCGGTGTGGAACGAAATGGCGGCGAACAACAAAAAAACGCTGCGTTATACAATGCTGCGCGAATTTATAAGGGAAAACAATGTTTATTCGGGAAATTAAAAACGCCGTAAAGGCGGCGGTAAACGCAATCTTTCCGCAGGTGTGTATGGGTTGCGGCGAAATAATCGACAGCGGTGAATATTTTTGTGATTTTTGCCATGACGAAATAGTGCATACAGACCATGACGAGCGCTGTACAAAATGCGGACTTGTTAAGGGTCACTGCGACTGCGAGCATACCTTCTTCCACTTTGAAGGGTGCATATCGCCCCTCGTTAACGAGGGACCTGTAAGAAATGCTATGTACAGGGCAAAATTTTCCCACAAGCAAAGCAATCTTTCATATTTTTCAAAGCAGCTTGCTATTGCTGTCCGCAGCAGATACGGGGATATAAGCTTTGACGGAATATGCTATGTTCCCATGCCTAAAGCTAAGCGTATGAAGCGCGGCTATAATCAGTGCAGGATAATGGCTGATGAGCTTTCAAAAATACTCGGCGTGCCGGTACTGCATAACGCCTTGGTGTGCCGCAAAAACGGCGGTTCTCAACACCTGCTTTCCCCTAAGGAGCGTTTTAACAATGTCAGAGGGCTTTACGGCTTTAAATACAGTAACGCCGGCAGAACGATACTTTTAATAGACGATATTAAGACAACGGGCGCAACGCTTGACGAATGCAGCCGTCAGCTTCTGTTTTCGGGAGCCGACCGCGTGTTTTGCGCCACGGCGCTTATAACCGATCCGACAGATAAGGATAACGACGAAAAAAGAAAGGATACATAATGGCAACAGAAATTGGAATTGATTTAGGCACCTCAAAAACCGTTATTTTTTCAAGCTCAAAGGTGGTTTTGGAATTACCGAGCGTTGTCACGGTGGATTCCGAAAGCTTCGAGCCTGTATACTACGGCGAAAAGGCGCGTCAGACCTTGGGCAGAACACCCGACAGTCTTGTATGCGTCTCCCCTGTGGAGCGCGGCGTTATTGCCGATTACGACATAGCTGAGCTTATGCTTAAAAACTATATGCATCAGGCGTTCGGAAATAAAATCATACGCCCGAGCATAATAGCAACCTTGCCGACAGGGCTTACCGAGCTTCAGCACCACTCCCTTGCAAATGTTGTCGAATCAAGCGGAGGACGCAATATATCGGTAATCGAAAGTCCGCTTGCGGTAGCATTCGGCCTGGGGCTTGACTTTTCGGTTCCGCACGGAGTGCTGATTGTGGATATCGGCGCCGGCACTACCGATATAGCGGTTATATCAATGGGCGGCGTTGCGGTATGCGATTCCTTTAAAACGGCGTCGGGCGACCTTGATGTACAGATTGCAAGGTATATAAGAAAGGAATATAATATAGAGATAGGTCCGCTGACTGCTGAGATGATAAAAAAACGCATAGGCAGCGCTCTTCCGCGCCCTGTGGAGATTGCAATGGTGGCAAAGGGGCGCAATGTGTTTACGGGACTGCCCGAAAGCTTTGAAATTTCTTCGGGCGAGGTGCTCGAAGCAATTTCCGAAACGCTCGATTCTATCTGCGGCGGAATCCGTCAGGTGCTTAACCGCACCGACCCCGACCTTGTGGCGGATATTACCGGCGACGGACTTTACCTTGCCGGCGGCGGCGCGCTGCTGTTCGGTCTGCCCGAATACATTTCGGAATATACGGGTATTGAGGTGCATTTGCTTGATGACCCCGCGCACAGCGTTGTAAAGGGCGCGGCGGCGGCGCTGAAAAAACCGCAGCTGCTTAAAAATGTCGATTATCAGCTGCGTTCGATAAAAGAATTGATTGTTGAATAAAAAATACTTGACAAAAGCAAATTTTGTGATAAAATATCACTTACAGTGAAGCAGTACGTTTAATCGTCCTCACCTGCGGGATTTACCCGTACGGTCAATAGTAAGTTAAGGCTTTTTTGCTATGCTTATTTTTGCGCGGACGTATTATGCGTCCGCGCTTTATGTTACCGCGGTAAATTTGCCGCAGTGTCTTTTACTTATTTTTCGGAGGTGTATTAACATCAGCAGCAAAGAACTTGCCATCAATGAGAACATTAAATTCAAAGAAGTCCGCGTGATAGGGTCCGACGGCGCTCAGCTCGGCATTCTTCCGATAGCCAAAGCGCTCGATATTGCCTATGCGGCAGATCTGGATCTTGTAAACATTTCCCCTAACGCCGAGCCGCCGGTATGTAAGGTAATGGATTACGGCAAATACCGTTTTGAGCAGGCTAAGCGTGAAAAGGAACAGCGCAAAAACCAGAAAATTATCGAAACAAAGGAAATCCGTCTCGGGCTCAGCATTGATGTTCACGATTTTGAAACCAAGGGTAATCATGCAAAGCGCTTTCTTGAGGACGGCAACAAGGTAAAGGTTTCCATCCGTTTTAGGGGCCGCGAGCTCGGTCATCCCGAAATCGGGTACGACACCATGAACCGTTTTGCCGAATACTGCAAGGATTTTTGCGTGGTTGAAAAGGCTGCTAAAATGGAGGGACGTAATATGCTTATGTTCCTTGCCCCGAAAACCGGTAAGTAATCAAGATAATATTTTTAGGGAGGACTTAAAATGCCTAAGATCAAAACACACAGCGGCGCAAAGAAACGCTTTAAGCTCACAAAAACCGGCAAGGTTAAGCGCGCTCACGCTTTCAAGTCGCACATACTCAACAAGAAGACCACCAAGCGCAAGAGAAATCTTCGCAAGGTAGTTGTCGCCGATGCTACAAATGTTGCAAAGGTAAAGAAAATGATTCCTTATAAATAAGGTTTACTTGAAAGTGGAGGTTATATAAATGGCTCGTGTTAAAGGTGCGTTAGCAACACGCAAAAGAAGAAAAAAGACATTAAAGCTTGCCAAAGGCTATTTCGGCGCCAAATCCAAGCTTTTTAAAACAGCGAAAGAAGCTGTTATGAAATCGGGCAACTATGCCTATATAGGACGCAGACAAAAGAAGCGCGACTTCCGCCGCCTGTGGATTACCCGTATTTCCGCAGCCGCAAAGATGAACGGTATGAACTATTCAACCTTCATCAACGGACTTAATAAAGCCGGCGTGCAGATCAACCGCAAGATGCTTGCCGACCTCGCCGTTAATGACGCGGCAGGCTTTACAGCTCTTGTAAAGACCGCTACAAAAGCGCTCGAAAAGTAATTTTGTTCGCTCGGGGGATTTTCTCTCCGAGCGACTTTTGATTTTCAAATGGGTAAAAAGGGAGGGAGCTTTATGTACGCCTTCAGGTCTGTTACCGGAAAAGAAAATTCACTTATCAAGCTTGTTTCCGCGCTGCAAAGCTCTGCAAAGGCACGGCGTGAGAACGGCCTTTTCGTGCTTGAGGGACTGCGTATCTGCGATGATGCGGCGGATAACGGAATAAGGTTTGATAAGTTAATTGTCAGCGAAACCGCCCTTTTAAAATATGATGAATATATCGGCCGCTTTGCCGAAAATTCGGAGGATTGCGTCCGCGTGCCGGACAGTATTTTTAAAAAGATAAGCGATACCTCCTCTCCTCAGGGTATTATCGCCGTCTGCAAAAGCGGCAGTACGCCGTCATACGGAATAGACCGCAGCGGAAGATATATCGTGCTTGAGAATGTAGCCGACCCGTCAAACCTCGGCGCCGTTTCGCGCACGGCGGAGGCGCTCGGAGCTTCAGGTATAATTCTCACCGCAGGCGGCTGCGACCCTTACAGCCCCAAGGCGCTTCGCGCCTCAATGGGCACCCTTTTACGCGTTCCGGTTATTGTTACAGATAATCTGCCGGAACTTATCTCGCAAAACGGTCTTAAAGCCTACGCCTGCGTGGTTGACAGAAACGCTTCTCCTATAAGCTCTGTCACTTTTTCCGACGGCTGTGCCGTTATGATAGGCAACGAAGCTAACGGACTTACGGAATCCGCCGTAAACGCGGCAACGCAGTCTGTCACTATTCCTATGCAAGGCAGGGCGGAATCGCTCAACGCCGCGGCTGCGGCGGCAATCGCCGTGTGGGAGATGATGAGACAGTAATGGAATATATTATTTGGCTTCAGCTTGTAATGAATTACGGCAACAACCGAGTATCCCGCGTGTTTGCGTATTTTAAGGACGCAAAGGCGGTTTTTACCGCCGACCGCGCAGAGCGCGAAAAAAGCGGGGCTTTCACAAGGGCGGAGCTTGATAAAATGGATAAGCTTCCGCTTTCAAAGGCGCAGGAAATATTAAATAAATGCCGTAAGCTCGGTATTGTTCCCATAGCAATAGGAGATAAAGACTTTCCCGTATGTCTGTCGGCAATCGAAAATCCGCCGCTTGTAATTTATGTAAAGGGTAAGCTGCCCGATTTTGACGATACGCCGTCAATATGCATAGTAGGTCCTAGAAATGTTTCGGATTTCGGTAAAAGGGCGGCGTTTTCGCTCGCCTCACGGCTTTCAAGAGCCGGCTTTATAATCGTCAGCGGAGGCGCGGTCGGAAGCGATACATACGCCCATTCGGGAGCGCTGAAATTCGGCGGCGTAACCGTGCTTGTAATGGGCTGTGGAATAAATTACGGCTATCTTAAGGAAAACGCGGAGCTTCGTGATAAAGTCGTTAAAAACGGCTGTCTTATAAGCGAATATCCGCCCGATACGCCTGCGTCTCCCTATAATTTCCCCGTAAGAAACAGAATAATGTCGGCGCTTTGCGTCGGCACCGTGGTTATAGAAGCGCATAAAAAAAGCGGAGCGCTTATAACAGCGGCGCATGCAAATAATCAGGGAAGAGATGTTTTTGTAATACCCGGCTCGCCCGAAAATAAGGCATACGAAGGCTCTAACGCGCTTTTGCGCGACGGTGCAAAGCCGCTATTAGACGCTTCGGATATTTTTAATGAATATATTGTCCGCTTTCCTGATAAAATCAATATAGAAAAGGCGTTTGAAAAGCCCTCGGAAGAAAAGGAAAATAAAAACAAACCAAAATTATTACCCGAGGGACTTTCCAAAGAAGCAAAAATAGTATATAATCATTTAAACGGTTCTAAATTTTATCCCGAGGATATAAAAGATACGGGACTTTCGGACGATGAGTTGATTTCCGCGCTGACAGAGCTTGAAATTTCGCTTGTAATAAAGGCGAAGCCGGGCGGTCAGTACGAAATCGTTGATTGATAAAATACGGAGGTAATATATGTCTAAGCTTGTTATTGTGGAGTCTCCGACCAAGGTTAAAAGCGTTCAGAAATATCTTGGAAAGGACTATACGGTTATGGCCTCTATGGGGCATATCCGCGATTTGCCCAAATCAAAGCTCGGCGTTGATATAGAAAACGGCTTTAAGCCGCAGTACATCAATATGGCGGAGAAAAAGGAGCTTATAAAGTCGCTTAAAACCGCCGCGGCAAACAGTGATGAGGTTTATCTTGCAACCGACCCTGATAGAGAGGGAGAGGCCATATCCTGGCACCTTGCGCAGATACTGGCGCTTGATTTAAACGATAAAAACCGCATAGCCTTTAACGAAATTACCGAAAGCGGAATAAAGGCGGGCATTGCGTCTCCCCATAAAATAGATTTGAACCTTGTGGATGCTCAGCAGGCGCGTCGAGTGCTTGACCGTATCGTCGGTTACAAATTAAGCCCCTTCCTTTGGAAAAAGGTCAAGAGCGGTCTTTCCGCAGGACGCGTTCAGACCGTGGCGCTGAGACTTATTGTCGAGCGCGAGCGCGAAATTGAAAAATTCGTAAGCGAGGAATACTGGTCGATAGACGCAAAGCTTACAAAAAGCAGAAAAAACTTTTTTGCAAAGCTATTCGGCACGGCTGACGGTAAGAAGATAGATACGATTCCCGACGGGGAGAGCGCAAAGAAAATCGTAGACTCGCTTGAAAACGCCGAATACAAGGTAACCGAGCTTAAAAAAGGCACGCGCAATAAACAGCCGGTTCCGCCCTTTATAACCTCTACCCTTCAGCAGGAGGCTTCGAGAAAGCTGGGCTTTACCGGTCAGCGCACTATGAGAATTGCTCAGCAGCTTTATGAGGGAGTCGATGTTCCGGGCTACGGTACCGTAGGTCTTATTACCTATATGCGTACCGACTCTCTCCGTATTTCGGAGGAGGCGCGAAGCGCCGCTACCCGTTATATTACCGAGCGTTACGGTGCGAATTATCTGCCTAAAACACCTAGATATTTTAAAACAAAGAGCGGCGCGCAGGACGCGCACGAGGCTATACGCCCAACTATTATAAATATTACGCCCGAAATAGCTTCATCGGCGCTTACCGCCGAGCAGTATAAGCTTTACAAGCTCATTTGGGAACGCTTTATTGCGTCGCTTATGGCGGCATGCGTACAGAATACGGTTTCTGTAGGTATAACCGCAGGCGATTATCTTTTTAAGGCCAGCGGCTACAGCGTTAAATTTGACGGCTTTACGGTGCTTTATGTAGAGGGAAAGGACGAGGACGGCGAAGACGAATCCAGCCTTCCCGATATGCAGGTCGGCGATGTGCTTAAGCTAAAGGAGCTTAGCCCCAATCAGCACTTTACACAGCCGCCGGCACGGTATACCGAGCCTACGCTTATTAAGGCGCTTGATGAAAACGGAATCGGCCGTCCGTCAACCTATGCTCCGATAATCTCCAACATACTTCAGCGCGACTATATCGAGCGTGAGAAAAAGTCGTTAAAGCCGACACAGCTCGGCACCGTTGTAGTAGATTTAATAACCGAATATTTCAAGAAAATCGTAGATGTAAAGTTTACGGCAAACCTTGAACAGCAGCTTGATAAGATAGGTTCCGGCGATATAAACTGGGTTGATACCATATCCGATTTTTATAAGGATTTTGACGCGCTTTATAAAAAGGCCGAAAGCTCTATGGACGGCAAGCGCGTCAAGGTGCCTGAGGTAGAGACCGATGTTGTCTGCGATAAATGCGGACGGAAAATGGTAATAAAAAGCGGCAGATTCGGTAAATTCCTTGCATGTCCCGGATATCCCGACTGTAAAAACACCAAGCCGCTTCCCGAGGACGAGGTAAAACAGCCCTGCCCGAAATGCGGCGCAAAGCTTGTAAAACGAATTTCAAAAAAGGGCAAAAAGTTTTACGGCTGTTCAAACTATCCGCAGTGCGATTTTGCGTCTCCCGGAGTACCTACGGGCGAAATCTGTAAGGAGTGCGGAAGCTATATTATAAGCGGTCTGCGCGGCAGAAAATACTGTATGAATTCCGACTGTCCCACACGGGCTAAGGGTAAGACAAAGGAAAAGAAATAATGAAAAAAATAACCGTTGTCGGCGCAGGCCTTGCAGGATGCGAGGCGGCGTTTACGATAGCAGAGAGCGGATTTTCGGTAGATTTAATAGAGATGAAGCCTTCCCGTATGTCTCCTGCCCATCACAGCGCAAATTTTGCCGAGCTTGTCTGTTCAAATTCGCTTAAGGCTTCACGCATAGATTCCGCCGCGGGACTTTTAAAGGAGGAAATGCGGCGCTTAGGCTCAGTTTGCCTTAAAGCCGCCGACGCTTCGTCGGTCGCGGCAGGCGGTGCGCTTGCGGTTGACCGCAGTATCTTCTCCCAAATCGTAACCGAAAAAATAAAGTCCCATAAAAATATAAATGTAATAGAAAAAACGGCGGATAAGGTTCCCGATAGCGGCATAACCGTTATCGCAACAGGTCCGCTTACCGACGGGGAGCTTGCTTCCGATATAGAAAGAAAATGCGGGGCGAAAAGCCTTAGCTTTTTTGACGCCGCCGCGCCGATTGTCTTAGCGGACAGCATAGATTTTGACAAGGCGTTTTACGCTTCAAGGTATGATAGGGGCGACAACGATTATATAAACTGCCCCTTAAACCGAGAAGAATACACCGCGTTTTATAATGAGCTGATAAATGCGGAATCTGCCGTTCTTAAGGATTTTGACAAGCCTTTAAATGTGTACGAGGGCTGTATGCCGGTGGAAATTCTTGCAAAACGCGGCGAGGATTCAATACGCTTCGGTCCCCTAAAGCCTGTCGGACTGCGCGACCCTAGAACGGGGCACCGTCCGTGGGCGGCGGTTCAGTTAAGGCGTGAAAATGCCGACGCTACTATGTTTAATATGGTCGGTTTTCAAACAAATCTTAAGTTCGGCGAGCAAAAAAGAGTCTTTTCAATGATACCCGGCCTTGAAAATGCCGAATTTGTAAGATACGGCGTTATGCACCGCAATTCCTTTATAAATTCACCCAAGATACTAAACCGTGATTTATCTTTAAAATCGGACCAAAACGTCTTTTTTGCCGGACAGATAACCGGTGTAGAGGGGTATATGGAGTCGGCGGCATGCGGAATTATCGCCGGTATTAACGCCGTAAGAAGGGCGCAGGAAAAAGAACCGCTTGTTTTGCCGAGATTTTCAATGATAGGCGCATTGCTTAATTATATATGTGATGAAACCAACGCAAATTTCCAGCCTATGGGGGCAAATTTCGGAATTTTACCGCCGCTTGATACAAATATCCGCGATAAAAGGGAGCGCTACGGTGCGCTGTCACAGCGGTCGCTTAGGTGGTTTGATGAAAACGAATATAAAGGAGAAACAAAATGAGGGTTGTAATTGACGCTTTCGGCGGCGACAATGCGCCGCTTGAAATTATTAAGGGTGCGGCTTTGGCTTCAAGAGAGCTTAATGTTGATATTACTCTTACCGGAGATGAAAATGTAATTAAAAAATGCATTTCGGATAACGCGATAAGCTTTAGCGGCGAGCTTAGGATTGTGCACACCGAGGATGTTATATCAATGCACGACGAGCCGACCTCGCTTATCAAGGAGCACAAAAACAGCTCAATGGCGTTGGCCTTTAAGGAGCTTGCCGAGGGGCGTGCGGACGCTTTTGTATCGGCAGGGTCAACCGGTGCCGTCGTCGTGGGCGGAACCCTTATCGTAAAGCGTATAAAGGGCGTTAAAAGACCCGCGCTCGGCGGTATAATACCGTCGCCCGACGGTTCTTATATGCTTATGGATATGGGCGCAAACGCCGAATGCCGTCCCGAAATGCTCTGCCAGTTCGGTATAATGGCAAGCATATATCTTGAAAGGGTAGAGGGCAGACCCAATCCCACCGTAGGTCTTTTAAATATCGGCACCGAGGACAGTAAGGGCGGAGAGCTGCAAAAGCAGGCGTATGCTCTGCTTCAAAGCGCGCCGATAAATTTTGTCGGCAACATAGAATCGCGCGAAATGCCTAAAGGTGTGTGCGACGCGGTAATTACCGACGGCTTTACCGGAAACATAGCGCTTAAGCTTATCGAGGGTACAACCGTTACAATGTTCGGACTTATAAAACGGGCGATGTATAAAACTAAGCTTAATAAATTAGCCGCGCTTATTCTTAAAAAAGATTTTTACGCAATAAAGCGTATAATGGACAGCACGGAGGTCGGCGGCGCGCCGCTTCTCGGAGTTTCAAAGCCGGTTATTAAGGCGCACGGAAATTCCAACGCAAAGGCAATTTTCAGCGCCGTAAGACAGGCCGTAAAATTTGCCGAGACAGGCGTTACAGAAACGCTTAGCGAATACATAGCAAAACAGTAGGAACAGAGGAAAAGAATAATGGATTCTTTGGAGACAAAGCTTGGCTACAAATTTAAAAATATAAATTATCTAAAAAACGCGCTTACCCATTCTTCCTATGCAAACGAGGTGCGTTCGGGCTTCTCATCAAACGAAAGGCTTGAATTTTTGGGGGATTCGGTTCTGTCGGTAATTGTTTCCGATTATATTTACAAGCAGTTTCCGTCTATGCCGGAGGGTGAGCTTTCCAGACTTCGCGCAACCCTTGTATGTGAAAAATCACTTTGCGGTTTTTCGCGTGAGCTTGAGCTCGGCAAATATCTTATGCTCGGCAAGGGCGAGGATCATAACGGCGGCAGAGAGCGCGATTCAATACTTGCAGACGCTTTTGAAGCGGTGCTTGCCGCAATGTATCTTGACGGCGGTATGGAGGTTGCGCGCAAGCATGTGATGAGGTTTGTACTTCGCGAAATAAATAACGAATACGAGGATGTTTTTAAGGATTATAAAACCGTTTTGCAGGAGATTATACAGAGAAATCCCGAGGAATCGGTTACCTATATCGTAACCGATGAAAACGGACCCGACCACAATAAGCAGTTTACGGTTGAGGTACATCTTAACTCAAATGTAATCGGCAGGGGAACGGGGCACAGTAAAAAACAGGCGGAGCAGATGGCGGCAAAGCAGGCGCTTGAGCTTATGGGTAAGTCTGTATGAAGCACCGACATTCCAATATATCAATCTTTGTTCCGCACATAGGCTGTCCCAATATGTGCAGCTTTTGCAATCAGCGGTATATTACCGGCACCTGCAAGGCGCCCCACGGCTCGGATGTTGAAGCGGCGGTAAAAACCGCTGTAAAATCGGGAAAATGCAGTCCCCAAAATACCGAAATTGCCTTTTTCGGCGGCAGCTTTACCGCAATTAACCGCACATATATGGTAGAGCTTTTAAAAACCGCGGCGGCCTTTGTTGAAGACGGCATAGTTTCGGGCATAAGAATTTCCACCCGTCCCGACGCGATAGATAAAGAAATATTAGGTATTCTTAAAAAATATCATGTTACCTCGATTGAGCTGGGTGCCCAGAGTATGGACGACAGGGTGCTTAAAATGAACAACCGCGGCCATACCGCAGAGGATGTTGTAAACGCCTCACGCCTTATAAAGGAGGAGGGGTTCAGTCTCGGTCTTCAAATGATGACGGGACTTTACGGCGACAGTGATGAGCAGGCCGTTAAAACGGCAGAAAAAATTATAGCCGTAAAACCCGATACCGTAAGAATTTATCCTACAATAGTTTTAAAGGGAACCGACCTTGCGGCGCTTTACGCCGACGGAATCTACCGTCCGCAGACGCTGGATAAGGCGGTAAGGCTTGCTTCAGGTCTTTACTGTATGTTTGAAAACGCGGGAGTAAGGGTAATACGCTTGGGGCTTCACTCAATAGAAAAGGACGCGTATATAGCAGGTCCGTGGCACCCTGCATTCAGCGAGCTTTGCCAGTCGCAGATAATGCTTAACCGACTGCTTGCAGGTATTCACGATAAAGGTAAATATACAGTTTTTGTATCGCCCTCATCGGTATCTAAAATGATAGGGCAGTCGCGCAAAAATATAATCTTTTTAAAAACCAGGGGCTATGACTGCATTGTACAGCCCGACGACAGTATAAAAGGTCTTGATTTAAAGGTAAGAAAGGAAGTGTAGCAGAGGGTGCTTTTAAGCTCGATACAGGTTCAGGGATTTAAATCCTTTGCGGATAAAACCGTACTTAAATTCGGCAGCGGAATTACCGCCGTGGTAGGTCCTAACGGCAGCGGAAAGAGTAATATATCGGACGCGGTGCGCTGGGTTCTCGGCGAGCAGTCTACTAAAAGCCTGCGCGGTCAGTCTATGGAGGATGTTATTTTCAGCGGTACCGAATCACGCCGCCCGCACGGCTACTGCGAGGTTACGCTAAACATAAACAATACCGACCGTTCGCTTAATTTTGATAACGATTTTGTATCAATAACACGCCGTTACTACCGTTCTCACGAAAGCGAATACCTTATAAATAATGTGGCCGTCCGCTTAAAGGATGTAAACGAGCTGTTTATGGATACCGGTCTTGGCAGAGACGGTTATTCTATGATAGGTCAGGGTAAAATTGATAATATCATCAGCTCAAAATCGGGCGAGCGCCGCGATATTTTCGAGGAAGCCGCGGGAATTTCAAAATACCGCTACCGCAAAATCGAAGCGGAACGCCGCTTAAGGGACGCCGAGGAAAATCTCGTTCGGCTTAAGGATATTGCGTCGGAGCTTGAAGCGAGAGTGGGCCCTCTTGAAGAGCAAAGCAAAAAGGCTGAAAGATTTTTGGAGCTTGCCGAAAGCAAAAAGGAGCTTGAAATAGGCCTTTGGCTTTATACCCTTAACAATTCTAAGGACGCCCTGCGCGCGCAGGAAAGCAAAATTGCCGCCGCGCAGTTAAGATATAAGGAAATTGAGGAGTCGCTTACTGACTTTGACAAAAAGGCTGAGCAAAACACTGCCGACTTTGCAAAATACACCTCGGATATCGAGGGCGAACGCCGCAAAATATCTTCGACAAACGAGGAAATTATTCGCATAAACAGTGAAATCAGCGTAATAAATAACGATATACAGCACAACAATGAATCGGTAAGCCGCTTAAAGGGCGAAACAGAACAGCTCAACAGGTCGGATTCCGCCGCCCGTGCCGAGATTGCCGAAAAACGCGCCGAAGCGGAGAAAATGGCCGCTGTAAAGAGCGAACTTGAAGAAAAGCTCGACGCGCTTGAAAATGAGCTTGCATCATTACTTACCGACAGCGAAAGCATTTCAAGAAAAATCGAGGAGCTTGCGCGCAGCCTTAATACGGTATCGGCAGAAATTGCAGACAAGCGCGTGGAAATGGTCACCGCCGACACAGGCGCTAAGGAAATTTCCGAGCGCGCCGCCGTAATAGATTCTCTTCTTATAAAACGCAGGGAGGAGCTTAATTCCTTATGCGGTGAGTTTGATGAAACCAACGGTATTTTAAGCGAGCTTGAGGAAAATATAATCTCCTGCAAAAACGCCGTTGACGGTTATAAAATGCGGCTTGAATCGCGCGAAAATTCAGCGCGGGAGCTTAAAGCTAAGTGTGACGCCGTAAATATTGATATTGAGGCAAAGCGCCGCCGCGTTCAGATTTTAAAAGAGCTTGAGAATAATATGGAGGGCTTTAATAACTCGGTAAAGGCGGTTATGAACGAAGCCGAAAGGGGTATCTTACGCGGAGTGCACGGCCCCGTTTCAAAGCTGATTACGGTGGAAAAGGCTTACAGCGTAGCGATTGAGACCGCGCTCGGCAACGCTATTCAGAATATAGTTGTGGAAACCGAGGCCGACGCTAAGCGTGCAATCGGCTTTCTTAAAAGCGCAAATTCGGGGCGCGCGACCTTCCTGCCGATTACATCAATAAAAGCGCGCGAATTTAAGGAGAGCGGCTTTAAGGATATGTACGGCTATGTCGGCATAGCGGCGGAGCTTGTAAAAACCGATAAAAAGTACGATGAAATAATACGCTACCTTTTAGGCGGAGCGGTAGTCGCGGAGGATATAGACAGCGCGGTAAATATCGCAAAAAAATATAACTACCGCGTTAAGGTTGTATCGCTTGACGGTCAGGTTATAAATCCCGGCGGTTCGCTTACGGGAGGCTCGCTTGTAAAGCACGCGGGACTTTTAAGCCGCGGCGCCGACATAGAACGCTTTGAAGCCGAGATAAATAAGCTGTCCGAAGAAAAGGAAAAATTATTAAAGGACTGCGCCGCCGCTACAGAGGAGCTTAATAAGGCGCAGGCGGATATTACCGCGGCTCAGGCCGAGCTTACAACCGCTAACGAGGATAAAATCCGTATTTTGGGCGAGCTTCGCCGTATAGGTGAATTAAAAACCAATACCGAAAACGAGCTTAATACGCTTGAGGAGGAAAAGCAAAACGGCTCGCAGAAGCTTGAAAATCTTAAAAAAATCTCGGCGGACGCCGCAAGGGCGATAGCCGAAATGGAGTCGTCAAAGTCTTCGGTTCAGTCCGAAATCGACCGTATGAGCGGCGGACGGGACGATATTTCAGGCAAGAGAGACAGTCTTTCGGATGAAATAACCGCAGTAAAGCTTAAAATTATCGAAACCGATAAGGATACGGCGGCGCTGGAATTTGCTGCCGATAACCTTGAAAATATGATAAGCGGCAGATCTGCTCGCCTTTCGGAGATAAATTCCGAAATTGCCGCGCTTGTGTTTAAGAATGAAAAGCTTAACGGCGATATCGACAACTGCAACGATGAAATAGACTCCTTAAAGGAAGAAATTTCAAAAAGCGAAAAGCTTATCGAAGAATATATTGAAAAGCGCAACGAAACCGAAAAGCTCGGTATCGAGCTCCGCGCAGGGGAACGCGAGCGCACCTCGGAGCGTGAGAAAATCGGCGGTGAGCTTGCCCGTCTTTGCGAGCGCAAGGATGTTATGGAAAAGGAATACGACGATGTTATACGCCGGCTTTACGATGAGTATCAGCTTACAAGAAGCGAGGCCGAGGCGGTAGGCATTGAAATCGAAAAGCCATCCGAAGCTAAGAGCCGCCTTGCGGAAATCAAGTCCAAAATACGCTCCCTCGGCAATGTAAATGTTTCGGCAATTGAGGAGTACAAGGAAGTAAGCGAGCGCTACAGCTTTATGTCGGGACAGATAAACGATATCGAAAATTCCCGCGCAGAGCTTCACAAGCTTATCAATCAGCTTACAAAGCAGATGCAGGAAATGTTCACCGAGGGGTTTGCAAAGATAAGCGAAAACTTCTCAAAAACCTTCCGCGATCTTTTCGGCGGCGGAAGTGCATCGCTTTCCTTAAGCGATCCCGAAAATGTGCTTGAAAGCGGTATTGATATCAATGTAAAGCTACCCGGAAAAACCGTTCCGAGTATCGACGGTCTTTCGGGCGGAGAAAAGGCGCTTATCGCCCTTTCAATCTACTTTGCGATTATGCGCGTAAACGCGCCGCCGTTTTGCTTCCTTGACGAGGTGGATACGGCTCTTGATGATATAAATGTCGAACGCTTTGCCGACTATATGAAGCGCGCGGATTTTGCGACACAGTTTATCTGCGTTACCCACCGCCGCGGCACAATGGAGGCGGCAGATATGCTTTACGGCGTAACAATGCAGGAAAAGGGCGTTACCAAGCTTTTGGAGCTTAATGTTTCGGAGCTTGAGAAAAAACTGCTCGGCGAAAAGGGAGCGTAATTTGAGAGTGTCGAAAAAATCGACACTCTCTTGGACGGGGATGCCGTTCGCAAAA
>JAEDML010000091.1 GCA_016303035.1 Clostridiaceae bacterium
GTTAAGTGCGGCGATACCAACGGTGACGGTAAGGTTTCTCTTATAGACCTTGCCAATGTGCAGAAGCACCTGCTCGGAATATCGCTTCTTACAGGGGATAATTTTACCGGCGGCGATACCAACGGCGACGGTAAAATAAGCCTTATAGATCTTGCAAACATTCAAAAGCATCTTTTAGGGGTAAAATCTTTAGAGGACAGGGGATAATAAATGAAAAAATTATTAAAAAAAATAGTGGTATTTTTGGCGACCGCGGTTCTTGCGGTATCCTGCTTTTCCTTTATCGGAAGCGCGGAGGGCACTACCATAGCTTTAAGTAAAAAGAGTCTTGCGCCCGGCGAAACACTTACTGTTACTGTGACACTAAGCAGCGCGCAGGCAATGTACGCGGCTGAGTTTTCATTAAACTATGATCCTGCTGTTTTGCAGTATAATTCGGGAGACGCGTCAAGCGGAGGAGCGGGACTTGTAAAGGTAGCCTCTGCCGCTTCGGGTGAAACGCGCAAATCTTTTTCAATCAGCTTTACGGCTATTGCCGCCGGAAACAGCAGCTTATCTGTAAGCGCGGCAAAATACGCTTCGGATACCGAGGTGGATATTTCCGGCGCATCGGCTTCGGTAAGTGTTGTAAACGCCGCGCTGTCTGACAATGCAAATCTTAAATCGCTTAGAATCAGCGGAGGTGCGCTTTCACCCCAATTTAACGCAAATACAACCGCATATACTGCCACCGTTCCCTTTTCGGTTACCCAGTGCAAGGTATACGCAACAGCGGCGGAGAGCAATGCAAAGGTTGACGTTTCGGGGAGCTATAACATTCCTGTCGGTGTAACTCAGCGTGTAGTAACGGTCACTGCTCCGAGCGGCGCACAAAAGGCGTATACCATAACAATAACCAGACTTGCAGAGAACGCCGCAGAAAGCACTGATTCGTCCGCTTCCGAAAGCACCCCGGAAAATTCTAATGCCGCGGAAATTGACGGCAAGAGCTATACGGTTATGTCTGACCTTACGGGAATTACAATTCCAAAGGGCTTTAACACATCTTCTGCTGTTTATAACGGAAACAATGTTGCCTCTATAAAGGATGAGAACGGCGAATACGAAATTTATTATATGAAAAGCGCTGACAGCGAAGAACCGACACTTTTCACCTTTAACAGTGATGACAATAAATTTGTACCGTTAAAATATATGTATGTCGGCGATAGCCTTTGTATATTTGCAGAGCCCGAATCCGGAACGCCCGAAGGTTATTACACTACAACCGCAAGCATAAACGGGTTTACCGTAAAATGCTTTGCAATGGCTGAACAGACAATGAGCGATTTTTATATTGTCCGCTGCTACCGTGACGGAAGTTATAAGTATTACCGTTATGATTCAAAGGAAGGAACCCTTCAGCGTGAGCCTGATTTTAAGGTAGAGAAAACGGCTTCGGTAGAGGCCGGCGGCAACCTTGCAGAAAGATTTTCAAAAATTTCTACTACCGGCAAGGTTATAATTACCTGTGTGGTAATTGCTGTTTTGGCGGTAATTGCGCTTATCGTTCTCTTTGCGGTAAAGCTAATAAAGGAACACGGAAATATTAACCCTTCGGAAGGACAGGATGACGAAGCCTTTGACAGTATAATAGCCGGAAGCTCATTCTCCTTTACGCCTGATGAAGAAAATGAGGATTCAGACGGGAAAGAAAACGATAAATAATATGTCTAAAAGCTGCGAAATTTTTTTCGCAGCTTTTAAGTGTTGTTAAAGCTTTTTAAAAAATCCTTTCTTTCTTCGGGAGTTAATTTTTCGGCGGTAATATTTACCGCGGCCTTATACATTAAAAATGTAAAAACAGGGTTTGTTCTTTCGTAATTAAAATTCATATTGTCGGTGTATGCCGCAGCCGAGAGAAGAAACGCAAGCTTATAATCAAAAGGTGTAACAAACATTTTTATTGACGCTCCTTTCAAAAAATTGTTACATAAATATTTTTCCCGAATCTTTATTAGGTATAATAATTAAAAAATGGGTTTAGCCGCAAAAATAGGTATCTGTTTTTTAAAAATTTTTAACAAAAAGTAACTATTGTACAATAAACCGTTTACAAAAGGAAAAGTAAATAAACGGCATTGTTGGTATAATAACTTTGATTGAATTTTTATAGTAGGAAGAAGATTTTCCTGTATAAATTTCGATAAATTTCAGTATGGAGAGAAATTATGGCAAAAGAAGCGATAAAGTATTATGGAGTTGACCCTTGGAAAATAACCGAAACAGGATTTAATCCGGAACGCGGCAGAGTTTCAGAAAGTATTTTTTCACTCGGAAACGAGTATATGGGAACGCGCGGATATTTTGACGAAGTTTATTCGGGCGACAGTCTTAAGGGCAGCTATTTCAACGGCGTATGGGAAGAAAAACCGATTACATACTTCGAGCATTTTAAAGGCCTGTCAGAGCGCTGTTGCTTTATGATAAACGCCAATAACTGGATATATACCAGAATTTTCGCAAACGGCGAAGAGCTTGACCTTGCAAAGTGCAGGGTTGAGGATTTTTACCGCGAGCTTGATATGAAGCGCGGCATTGTTACGCGCAGCTTTGTGTGGAACGGTATAAAGCTTACCTTTGAACGCTTTATTTCTATGACCGAGCGCACCGTTGCGGCTCAGAAAATTACATTTACCTCGGTCGGATTTGAGGGTACGGTAAAAATCGTGGCAGGGTCGGATTTTACCCCGATTCACGAAGAAGAAAACCGCAACTTCTGGCACGAGGTCTTTAAAGGTGACGGTATTATTGCCGCAAGAACCGAATCAAGCGGTCAGCGCATATATTCCGCCTATGAAGCAAATATTAAGGCGGACAGGTTCTTTACCGAAGAAAAAAAGTCCTGTGCAGAATACAGCTTTAAACTTTCAAACGGCGAAACAGAAACCTTTGAACGCCTAAGCGTAAATATTACCGAGAAGGACAAAACCGTAACCGACGACGATTTTATTAAAAACGGAAACGAAAAATCCGCAAAGCTTTTAAAGGTATCATATGATAAATATAAGGCCGACCACGAAAAGTTTTGGAGCGATGTGTGGAACACTCTTGATATAACCATTGACGGCGATGAAGAGAATCAGCAGGGCGTGCGTTTTTGCATATTCAATCTTCATCAGACCTACCACGGGGAGGACGGCTCGCTCAATGTCGGCGCCAAGGGGCTTACCGGCGAAAAATATTCGGGTTGGACCTTCTGGGACAGTGAGACCTACTGTCTGCCGTTTTATATGTTCAACAATCCGCAGGCGGCAAAAAACCTTATTATGTACCGCTATAACACCTTACAGCAGGCGCTTGACCGCGCGGTTGAGCAGGATACAAAGGGAGCCTGTTTCCCGATGGTTACTATCGACGGAACCGAGAGCTGCGGCGTATGGCAGCACGGAAATCTTGAAATTCATGTAACTGCGGCTATTGCCTATGCCGTTTGGCATTATGTTACAAATCTTAAGGACAAGGATTTCCTTTATGACTACGGAGCAAGACTGCTTGTAGAAACAAGCCGTTATTTCGCTTCGCGCGGAGGCTTCAGCCCGAAGACCGGCGAATACGGCCTTTACGGCGTAATGGGACCCGATGAATTCCATATGATGGTAAACAACAATACTTATACCAACTATATGGTTAAAAAGATGTTCAACTATACGGTTGATGTCATAAATGAAATGAAGCGCGAATGTCCCGAAAAAATCCCGCAGCTTGATGACGGCGAGCTTGAGGATTGGAGCTTTAAGGCAGACAAGATGCGTATAAATTACGATGAGGAAACCGAGCTGTTCGAGCAGCACGACGGGTATTTTGACCTGCCGCATATTGATATCAACTCGATTTCTCCCGACCGTGTTCCGATTTATAAATACTGGGCTTATGACAGTATTTTCCGTGTGAATATGATAAAACAGCCCGATGTTTTGCTTATGCTGTTTTTCTTCTCCAAGGATTTCACAATGAAGCAAAAGGAAGCAAATTACGACTATTATGAGGCTCGCTGTTTCCACGAAAGCTCGCTGTCGCCGTCGATACATTCAATTCTTGCTTCGGAAATAGGCAAGGATGAAAAGGCGTACGAATACGCTAAGTATGCGAGCCGTCTTGACCTTGACGATTACAACCGCAATACCCATCAGGGACTTCACATAACCTCCTGCGCGGCGGCGTGGATGAACATTGTCTACGGCTTCGGAGGAATGCGTTCCGACGATGATATACTTTCCTTTAAGCCTACAAAGCCTGTACAGTGGAAGGGTTATCAGTTTAAAATACTTTACAGAGGAAAAATTCTTACCGTGGACGTTCGCGGCGGCAAGGCAAGGTTTACTCTTGACGGCGAAGCCGAACCGATAAGAATTTGCGGAAAAGAGTATTCAGTAGGAAGAGAGGGCGTTGAAGTTGAAATATAAAGCAGTTTTGTTTGATTTGGACGGAGTTATCGTCTGCACAGACGAATGTCATTACAAGGGCTGGAAAAAGCTTGCCGACGAGGAGGGCATTTATTTCGACCGTGAAATAAACCGCCGCCAGCGCGGAGTAAGCCGAATGGAAAGCCTTGATATTCTGCTTGAAAAATCCGAAAAGACATATACCGACGAGCAGAAAAAGGAAATGGCGGAGCGCAAGAATAACTACTACCGCGAGTATATAAAAACCCTCACCCCTGCGGATATTCTTCCGGGAGTAATGCCGTTTTGCGAAAAGCTCAAGGCTGACGGAGTTAAAATCGCCATAGGCTCTTCAAGTAAGAACACGCCGGCAATTTTAAAGGGAATAGGTCTTGATACATATTTTGACGCCGTTGCGGACGGTAATCAGATTACAAAAAGCAAGCCCGATCCTGAGGTTTTTCTCCTTGCGGCTAAGCTTGTTAATACCGACCCTGCCGACTGTATGGTTGTGGAGGACGCCGAAGCCGGCGTTGAGGCTGCATTGGCAGGCGGTATGGATGTACTCGGTCTCGGCGACGCGGTTGCAAATTCACC
>JAEDML010000092.1 GCA_016303035.1 Clostridiaceae bacterium
CTCCTATAAGGTTTGAAAGCGGAATTTTAAAAACCGCGCCGATAACCTTGACAAGAGAGGTTGAAATTAAAAGTATAACAGCTCCGTATTCAAAGCTTTGCGCTTTTCGTTTTTTATCAGATATAATAATCACCATGTCTTTCCATGATATAAAATATAATTAAAAATCACTGATGTAGTTAGCGCGATTTTTCACGCTAACTCCTAAAATTCTTCAGAATCCGCAATTATTCGTATGCAGTCCAAAACCGCCTTAAAAAGCGAAATATCGCCGTCGGTATTCATATCGCGGTAGCTTTCCGCCGCGTCGTCTCCCGCATCGTCCGAAATGCGGCGAAGCGCCGCAAAAGGTGTGCCCGAAGCATAGCATACATAAGCGATAGCCGCGGTTTCCATATCACATAAATTTGCACCGAAGGTTTCAAGAAGAAAGCTTCGCTCATCACAGTTACATACGAAATGATCTCCCGATACTGCTGTGCCGCCCTTTATATTCGGAATTATACTGCTGAATATGTCGGTAATACGCTTGTCACATCCGTAAATATATCGGTCCTGAGCAGGCTTTTCACAAGGCTTATAGCCGATACCCGTTAAATCAAAATCGTGTTCAAGATACCTTTCGGGAACGCATATATCTCCCCTGCGGACGCCGCTTATACCGCCCGAAAGACCGTAATTAAGAATAATACTGCAACCCTCGTCAATAAGCTTCATTGCAGCGACTGCCGCGTTAACCTTGCCTATTCCGCATACCGCCGAAATGACCTCGGCATTATTTTTTTTGCCTGCTACCAAAAAGGAATGACCGCTTTGCAGCAGCATTTTAAAAGGCTTGAATTCACCTTTTTCAATAAAATCCGCAAGCGGCCTGTATTCATCAACATCGGCAACAATAATGCCGACTTTTAAATTTTTCTGCATTATAATCTCCGCTTAGTTAATTTTACTCGCCGTCAAAAGTTATTTTGGCGCCGCATACACTGCAATAAACCGAGTTCTTCTCAACAAAAGCGCCGCACGAAGGACATACACGCTTATTTTTTGACGCGCTGATTTCATCGCGAAGCTTATTTATCTGTTCGGTTTTTTCTTTAATATCCGCAACAAGCCCCGCAACATTTTCGTCAACATCTTCCGAATTCTTAATACTGTCAAAGTAAATCTTACCTAATGCGGCAAAATCCTCTTCCCGTTTTGATTCAAGAGTAGAAGCATCAATTTTAAGCTTTTGAATGTTTACAACCTCTCCTGTTTTTTTGCAAGCCACATCCAAAACCTCTTTTGCTTTATTTACTGCACTGTCAAAGCTGTCTTTAAAAGCCATAACACATTCTCCGTTCTGCTTTAAATTGATTTTATCATAATAACTATTGCCAAGCTACCTGTATTTTAACACAAATATACAGGTTTTTCAAGTCAGTTATACTTTCCCCCTCCGATAAATTCACGAATCAGGGAATCTCTCGGAACAAAGGAGCTTTCAAGCGGCGTAAATTTTTCAAGCGCGTCCGCGGTTTTTAGAAAGTAATCGTAAAACTCTCCGCCGCTTTTAAGCTCGGATTTAAGCGCGGTAAATTCACGGCGGTAGAGGCAGGGTTCATAAAGGTGAAGCGTTTTAAGGTGAACATCGGCGGTATCTTTAAAGCAATAAAGGTATTTTGTCTCTCCCTCTACCACTCCGCTCCAAAGGGACAGGGTATCGTTAACCGAAGCACCCCTGAAAATTCTGTCACGCAGGGTTCTGCGAACAAGCCTTATCTGTCGGCTTGAGAGTATTCTCTTTCCGTCATCATCAAGAATAGGACAGTTTACGCTTATATAAATTTTATATATGTTTTCTTTCGGGACGAGTTCGGTTATAACGGGATTAAGCGCGTGTAAGCCTTCGACAATAATTATACCGCCGTCCGTAATATCCGCCTTAACCGCGTTAAGTTTTCTGCCGTTGGTCTTAAAATCATAAAGCGGCAGCATTGTGCTTCCCGTTTCGATAATTTCGTTAAAGCACTTTTGCATAAGTTCGATATCAAGCGCGTTTACCGATTCAATATCGGTTCTGCCGTCGGGAAGAATCGGAAGCTTATCGGGGGTAAGATAGAAATTATCAAGAGATACCACCGTAGTATTTTCACCAAGCGCTTTAAGTTTGTCGCACAAAATATGGGCGGAGGTTGTCTTCCCCGAGGCCGATGGACCCGCTATGGCAACGATTTTAATTCTGCGGTCGTTTGAAATTCTATCGGCTATTCCGCCTATTTCGGCAAGATACTCAAGTTCGCTTTCCAGAACGAATTTTTCAGGGCTTTTATTTGCTTTAAGGTTTATATCCCGTACGGTATTTTTCATAAAATTCTGTAATGCCGTCCTTTCTCGACATCAACTCGTCGAAACGGTTAATGTATTCATATGGGTATTTATAGTTAAAAATTCTCTCAATCCTGTTGCCGTTCGGCTCACGGAGTTTTGTAACAGCCGACGCGCCGACTGCAAGTATTGTATGGGTCTCATCCATAATATATACGTTATAAAGACATTCGAAATTCTTTTTTGAATAGCCGACATTTTCGAGATTACCGACAGTTTTGCTCTGCCTGTACATATAATACGGTAAAATTCCCGATTCGGTGAGGCGTTGTCTTGCAAATTCAACCATATCCGAGGCAATTTTTCCCGTTTCGATTTCCGGAAGACTGCCCGTTGCCGTAAGATTTGAAGCCCGTTTTACCGATAGCGAATGAACCGTAACGCTTTCGGGGCCAAGCCTTAACACCGATTCAACGGTAGCTTTGAAGCTCTCAAGCGTGTCGGTGGGAAGCCCTGCAATAAGGTCGGTGTTTATATTGTTAAAACCGTGTTTTCTTGCAAGATAAAAGGCGTCTACAGTATGCTTCGCCGTATGCCTTCGGCCTATGGCTTCAAGCACGGAATCGTTCATACTTTGTGGGTTTATACTGATTCTAGTAGCTCCGTTTTTCTTTATTGCCTCGAGCTTTTCATCTGTAACGGTATCGGGTCTTCCGGCTTCCACGGTGTATTCTCTTAAATGCGACAAATAAAAATTATCCGATACACATTTCATAATACTGTCAAGTTGTTCCGCGCTTATCGAAGTAGGCGTACCGCCGCCTATGTAAACGGTCTCAAGACGCAAATTAAGTTTTTTTGAAATCTCAGCCGTAATTTCAAGCTCTCTGCACAAAAGCCTTACATATTCGGGCATCAGCTTATGCGCGTGTTCTACAGAGTGGGAGACAAACGAGCAGTATGCACACCTTGTAGGGCAAAAAGGGATTGAAATATAAAGGCTGAAGGATTCGGGACGGGATAGCGAAGTTATCATCTCTTCACCCTTAACGGCTTCGCTGCAAAGTGAAATTTTACTGTCTGAGACCATAAGCTTTTCGGAAAAATATCTCCGCGCACCGTCATTTCCGAGCTGGGATGACAGCCTTGAAAACAGCTTAGCCGGACGAACACCCGTTAATATACCCCATTTCGGAGTATACCCCGTAATCTTAATAAAGCAGATACAAAGCTGCATTGCAAGAATGCGCTCGCATTCCTTTTGTAAATCATCTTCGGAATTTTCAATGCTGTCGGAAAGACTTTCATACTTTCCGTTAAGAAAAAGCTCGGAAAAAAGCCGAGTTTGATTTCCGCCTATTTCCAAAACCGTGTTTGCACAGTTATCCTCATTTAAAATTACCGATGAAAAGGTTATTTTTTCAAAGGGAAGAAAAATTCGTATTATTTTTTCAAGCTCGTATTTAAAAGAATGTCCTATAAGTGATAAATTCATAAACTCCCTCAGGCAAAAGGATTGTATAACTTTTCATGTTCAACGGTTGTCGGCTCACCGTGACCCGGATAAACCGTTATATCTTCATCAAGTTTTAAAAGTCTTTTTATTGATTTTAACAGCGTTTCTCCGTCTCCGCCGGGGAAATCGGTTCTGCCGACCGATTCCAAAAACAGCGTATCGCCCGAAAAGAGCACTTTCCCTGTTAAATAGCACATTCCGCCCACGGTATGCCCCGGTGTTGAAAGGGCTTTAAACTCAATATCTCCCACATTAAATATCTCGTTGTCCTTAAGCAGTATGTCCGCTTTAAACGGGGTTTGATGAGCGTGAAATTTGTCGGATAGGCTGAGAGAAGTATCAATAAGCGCGGGAGCATCCTTTTCTCCTACGGCAATCTTTACACCTGTATCTGCGCGTAATCTGTCCGCGCCGCAGATATGGTCAAAATGGGCATGGGTAAGCAGTATCAGTCTTTCCTTTTCGGAATTCTCATTTAAAAAATCTTCTGCCTTTTGCGAAAAGATACCGGGGTCAATAACAACGGCGGCATTATCAGATAACAGCATATAGCAATTTGCCGCAATGTGACCGAGCGGCATAACATCTATTTTCATTTCTTCCTCCAAATTTCGGTATCATATATTATTGTGACAGGTCCGTCGTTTACAAGGCTAACCTTCATATCTGCCCCGAATACGCCGCACTCCACCCTTTTTACTCCGAGTTTTTTAAGTTCTTCGCAAAAATAAAGGTAGAGCTTTTCTGCCAAAGAAGGCTCCGCCGCCCCGATAAATGACGGGCGGTTTCCCTTTTTTACATCGGCGCACAGTGTAAACTGCGAAATCACCAAGGTCTGCCCGTCGGTATCAAGCAGTGATTTATTCATCTTACCGTTTTCATCACAGAAAACACGGAGCGCAGCGGTTTTCCTTGCAAGAACCGCCGCGTCCTCCTCGGTATCGCCGGAAGCGACACCCAATAAAATCATAAATCCGTTTTCACAACTGCCGACAACAGAGCCGTTAACCGATACCTGCGCCGAAGTAACCCTTTGAATAACCGCTTTCATTACTGATTTATCCTTTCAACGCTGAAAACGCCCTGTATTTTTTCCACACGCGAAATAATGCTGTGAAGATGCTCTACGCTTTCGGCGCTTATGTT
>JAEDML010000093.1 GCA_016303035.1 Clostridiaceae bacterium
AAAGCCTAACCTTTTTACCTGTACATTGGTATCACCCTGTATATATTATTTAAAGTCGTTTCTGTAAATATACATAAATATCACCGAAGCTTAACTTAATATATATAAATTTCCTTTAAGGTTGGTAAAAATTTTGCTGAAGTCATTTAATTATCCCATTGGTATCACCGAATTAAAAAATTTCTTTTGCGTTTTCGGTTCTTACATCATTGGACTCACCGTTAATTTTAAATATAGTTTTGCGTTTACAATAACTACTTCATTGGACTCACCACTTTCTTTAAAACATTACTTTGCCGGCGGAGTTTCCGTTTTCACGTCCACACATCCTTTCCTTTTCTCTGGCTTTATTATAATGCATAATTTACAGTTTGTCAAGCAAAACTTGATAATTTTTATTTAAATTAACAATTTATTAAAAATTTACATATTCTTTTACTGATATGTTAAAATATCAGAAAGAAAAATTAAGAAGATACGGCAAGTCAAACCGTAATGTGTTCAACTCACGCAAGCATAAATATATCAGAAAATTAAAATTTACACTTTTTACCGTTGACTTAATACCGATTTAGCATTACAATAATAACAGAGAAAAGACGGAGGTATCATACAATGTCAGATGAATTAAACAGGGAGGATTACAATCCCGATATAGTTTCGCTTACCGATGACAGCGGAAAGGAATTCACCTTTGAGGTGCTTGACGCTATCGAAACTGATGACGCGCGGTATCTTGCGCTTTTACCGGTGTATGATGATCCTCAGCAGATGCTTGACGACAGCGGCGAGCTGGTCATCGTCAAGGAAGGCGAGGAAAACGGCGAGATGTACTATTATGAAATAGAAGACGATGACGAGTACGAAACGATAGCCGACGCCTTTGTAGACCGTCTGGAAGATTATTTCGAGATAGATAATCAATAATTCTCTTATTTTTTGACAAACTAAAAAAGACAGTCCTGCCCTGTTCGCGGACCGTGACTTATATAACCCTACAACCTTTTTAAAAGGGGCCTAAGCTCGCGCGGCGGGTTTGCAGACCTCCCGCGGCACTGCCGAGTTCGGAAGAAGGGAGCGCGAAACCGCGCGGCCGGCACCCACCTGCTATACGCAGGTTATCTTAAGCACATTACGGCAGGGCGGGACTGTTGTTCGTAAAAAAATCTCACACGGTTGTGTGAGATTTTTTGTCTATATACCGATTTAAAGCACGCCCCTGTAATACAGTCCGCGAGTATATTTAACATCGGGTGCAAGACCTTTATTATATGCCTTAATAACCTGCGATACGCGCGTTTTGTCTTCATCGGTAAAATACAGTACGATAAAATCGAGCCCGCAAAGCTCGTCCTTTCTGTCGGCAAGCCATATCGGCAGGGGATTCAGAATTTCGCTGAAGCCCATACGGCACCGCACGGGAAATTCCATACCCTTGCGGTCGGTAACAGAGCTTTTTCTTCCGCATTTTAAGCAGTCGGTCCCGTTTTTTACAGGGCAGTTTTTAACAAGCATAAGCGGCGTTTTTCCGTAGGCAACAATTCCCTTAGGCACGGGTGAAGTGAGCCTCTTCGCGTCGCTTAAAAGCATTTCATAGGATAGTGTAACCGCCTTTGCACCGAGCTTTGCAAGCACCTCGGCAGTTTGGGAGTTGAAAATATTAAGTCCCGTATCCGCCGCCCGTTCCATACCGCATTTTTCGGCGATTTTAAGGGCGGCTGAATTGCCGCAAAAGGCGGTTTTAAAGCCTGCCTGCTTAAAGTGTAGCAGGCGTTGAGAAATTGCCGCTTCGCTTGTAATCCCTCTCGGAATATCAACGGCAAGCGGAAGAAATTTAGGAATAGACCCGAAATTATCGTCTTCAAGTGCCAATACTATTCCGTCAATACCCGAAATATCGTCGGGTATCTGACGGCTGTCGGCAAAGCGTGCTATGATTTTAGGAACCGTGCAGCTTCCGGTGTTTGCTTTTTCGGGGGTTGCTTTAACAGTTATCGGCTCGCGCTTTATTGCAGAACGCTTTTCATCAAGCGCGTTACAGGCATTGCGCCTTAATTCGTTAAGTTCGCCGACGCTTACAAACAGACCGCTGTCAATATTGCATTTAAAATCGGTAAGATAATACGGCGTAGAGCCTAATTTGTTTATACTTCGGTATACGCTTTGCGTGTCTGAGGGTATGTTTCGCGCCTTTTGCGGAATTGAACCGTTTGCCTGTACGGTGTTTGAACCGTCGGACAGGGTAAGACTTATAGGCTTTCCGTCTTGTATTTCTATCTCGGCGGTAACGGCGACCGACTGCCTTTCCGAGCGGTAAAGTCCGTGAAGATACGGAAACGCGCCGGTTGCCGCTTCAACATCGTCCTTAGTCCTTATTCCGAACATAGGCTTTCCGATTTTATCGGTGAAATATCCGTCGGTAAAGCCGGAACGGGAAAATACATTTTTTAGGGTATCCGCAATTTTTTTATCGGCTTCGCCGTTATCTATTGCCTGCCTGAACGCCGCGGTTGCGGCCGCCGCGTATTCGGGACGCTTCATACGACCCTCGATTTTTAAAGAGGCTACGCCTATTTTTTCAAGCTCTGAAATATGTTCAAGAAGCGATAGGTCTTTAAGGCTTAAATCGTAGCCGGTGCCATGCGGTGCCGAAAAGGGCAGACGGCAGGGACCTGCGCACAGACCTCGGTTGCCGCTGCGCGAGCCCAAAAACGCCGAAAGCAGGCACTGCCCCGAAAGACACATACAAAGCGCTCCGTGAACAAAAACCTCAACCGTCATATCAAGCTCTTCCGCTTTTTTGCAAAGCTCGGTAAGCTCGGAAAATGACATTTCACGGGCGGCGACTACGCGGCAAAAGCCGAGCTTTTTAAGTATCGGCAGGGCGGACGGCGAATGTACCGAAAGCTGTGTTGACGCGTGAAGCGGCAGCTTAGGCAGGTTTCGGTGCAGTATTTCGGCAAGCCCTAAATCGGCTATAATAATACCGTCGATTCCGCTGTTGTATGCCTCTGCCGCAAGGTCGGCGGCGGCGTTAAGCTCGCTGTCCTTACAGATTATGTTTAATGTTAGGTATGTCTTTACATTTCTTATTTTACAGTATTTAACCGCCTGTTTTATTTCGTCGCAATCAAAATTTTCGGCGTTGCGTCTTGCCGAAAACTGCTTTGCGCCGAAATAGACCGCGTCCGCTCCGCTGCGGACGGCGGCCTCAAGCATTTCAAACGAGCCCGCGGGGGAGAGTACCTCAGGCTTTGCATTATATCCCATTCTTACCGGTTATCCTTTTAAGTCTTTCTTTTGCGGCGGAGGCTTCGCTCTTGGCAACAGCGGCTTCGCTTGCAAGGCGTGTTATTTCAATTTTAAGCCGTTCGTTTTCAAGCTGAGCCTTTTTTGCGTTGTCAAATCCCTCAAGAGCCGCTAATATCGCCACCATTGCGGTTGAAAGGCAGGGATTCTTTTTTGCAAGATATTCAAGCCTTGCGTCAAGCTCACGACCGAGCTCCTTTAGGTATTCCTCGCTGTCCTCGCTGATTACCGAATAGGTAATACCGCCTACTGTAAGTCTTATCTTATTTGCCATTGCGTTTCCTCCTTCATATTTACAGTCTTTATAATATATGATATACCATTTTTGACAAAATTAAAAGTATTTTTTACACACCGCTTTACACCGCCGTTCCGAATTGCTATAATATAGACATATTTATATGATTTTAAGGAGAATTCGGTATGAAATATATGGTACTGCTTTGCGACGGTATGGCTGATACGCCAAACCCCGTGCTTGACGGAAGAACACCTATGGAGTGTGCAAAAAAGCCTTTTATGGATAGGCTTGCCGCTGTTTCCGAGGTCGGAATGTGCCGAACGGTTGCAAAGGGCTTAAAGCCGGGAAGTGATGTTGCAAATCTTTCGGTTATGGGTTATGACCCACAGCTCTGCTATACCGGCCGTTCGCCTTTGGAAGCGGCGTCTATCGGAATTGCGCTTAAGGATACCGATGTTACCCTTCGCTGTAATATAGTAACATTGTCCGACGAGGAAAAATATGAGGATAAGCGTATGGTAGATTATTGCGCCGGCGATATTTCTACCGAGGAAGCGCACGAAATAATCAAGACCGTACAGGAAAAGCTGGGCAGCGATATTTACAGCTTTTACGGAGGAGTGAGCTACAGGCACTGTCTTGTAGTTGCAAACGGCACGGTTGACCTCGGGAATATGACCCCTCCGCACGATATAAGCGGCAGGATTATAGGCGAGTATTTGAGTAAGTCCGAAAACGCGAATCCGCTTATCGGGCTTATGAAGAAAAGCTATGATATTTTAAAGGATCACCCCGTAAACCTTGCCCGCAGGGCAAAGGGACTTCACGAAGCCAATTCAATATGGCTGTGGGGCGAGGGCACAAAGCCGGATGTTGCAAACTTTAAATCTAAAAACGGCGTAAGCGGATGTGTTGTAAGCGCGGTTGACCTGCTCAAGGGAATCGGTATATGCGCCGGAATGGATACGCCTGAGGTTGAGGGTGCGACCGGTTATATAGATACCAACTTTGAAGGTAAGACCGAAGCGGGAATAGAGGCTTTTAAAAAGGGAACAGAGCTTGTCTATCTCCACTTTGAAGCGCCTGATGAATGCGGACACAGGGGCGAAGCCGAAAACAAGGTAAAGGCGATAGAATACATAGATTCAAGGGTGTTAAAGCGTATGCTTGAATATCTTGACAGCTGCGGGGACGATTACCGTATTCTTATAATGCCCGACCATCCCACGCCGCTTGATATTATGACCCATTCACCCGAGCCTGTACCGTATTTAATTTACGACAGCCGAAAGAAATCAGACGGTGTTGACTGCTTTAC
>JAEDML010000094.1 GCA_016303035.1 Clostridiaceae bacterium
CGGCAAATGATTTTAAATTCTGTTACGGCAAGATGCGATCATCCCACCGCTGATCAAATCTATTTAGATGTACGTGCAAAGGATAATAAAATCAGCAGGGGAACAGTCTATCGCAACCTTTCACTTTTGGCTGAAAACAACGATATTATGAATGTAAAGGTTCCTGCTGCCGACCGTTACGATTTACGCACCGACCGTCACTATCACATTTACTGTGTGGAGTGCGGAAAGGTATTTGATGCTCCGCTTAATTATCATACCGAATATGACGAGCAGGTAGAAAAAGAATCCGGTTTTCAAATTAACCGTCACCGCTTGATATTTGAAGGGGTGTGTCCCGAGTGTATAGAAAAACGCCAAAAATAGGAGGGTTATGGTATGGCAATTTATAAATGCAGGATTTGCGGCGCCGTATATGATGAAGAAAAGGAGGGGAAACCTATTGCTATGCTTACCGGGTGTCCGGTATGCAAGCAGCCTGTTTCCAATCTTATGCCGGTGCCAGCAGAGGAAAATGCGCCTGAAAAAACATATTCGGGCAAGCTTGATTATGACAGTACGCTTATAAGGCATGACCCGACGGCGCGTTATATGGAGGAAATCCATCAAATGGCGGTTACCGGAAAATCAATAGGCGGAGCTATGAGCACAAAAATGCCCGTGCCCGATTGGGACGGTATTCTTTTACTCGGTTCACAGCTCAATCCGCCCCCGTTAGATGATGGGGAATTTGTTGATACTGCTACTGTAATCGGAAAGCATGCTAAAAAACCTATGGTTTTGAACAGCCCTGTCTATATATCGCATATGTCCTTCGGTGCACTTTCACGGGAAGTAAAAATCGCGCTTGCAAGGGGAAGTGCAATTGCAAAAACGGCAATGTGCAGCGGTGAAGGCGGTATTCTTCCCGAGGAAAAGCAGGCGTCTTATAAATACATATTCGAGTATATTCCAAATAAATACAGCGTAAACGATGAAAACCTGCGTACATCGGACGCAATTGAAATTAAAATAGGTCAAGGTACAAAACCCGGAATGGGCGGACATCTTCCGGGCGAAAAGGTCACGGCCGAAATAGCCGCCATACGCGGTAAGAAACAGGGCGAGGATATTCAAAGTCCGAGCAAATTTCCCGAACTCAACTCCAAGGAGGATTTGCGGGATATGGTGGATATGCTTCGCAAACGCTCTGACGGGCGTCCTATCGGCATAAAAATCGCCGCGGGCAATATAGAAAGCGACTTAGAATATTGCGTTTTTGCAAATCCCGACTTTATTACAATTGACGGCAGAGGAGGAGCCACGGGCTCCAGCCCTTTGATGCTTCGCGAAGCCACTACCGTTCCGACAATCTATGCTTTAAGCCGAGCAAGAAAATATCTTGATTCTGTCGGCTCTGATATCTCGCTTGTAATCACCGGCGGACTTAGGGTGTCGGCAGATTTTGCAAAGGCGTTAGCAATGGGTGCCGACGCGGTTGCCGTTGCAAGCGCCGGACTTATAGCCGCCGCCTGTCAGCAGTACCGTATTTGCGGAAGCGGAAATTGTCCCGTAGGTGTTGCAACGCAGGATCCGGAGCTGAGGAAGCGGCTTCATACGGACGCCGCGGCACAGCGTGTGGCAAATTTCCTGAATGTTTCTCTTGAAGAACTCAAAACCTTTGCCAGAGTTACGGGAAACCGCTCGGTTCACGGATTATCTATGGATAATCTTATAACAACCGACAGTGACATTGCTAAATACACAGGTATTCGGCATGCAGGAGAGCCGTATGCATGTGTAAATATAAAATCTACAAAAACGGAGGTAAAAACAATGAAGTACAAATGTAAATTATGCGGAGAAATTTTTGAAGTGAAGGACGGCGAAACGCCGGTTTGCCCGCGCTGCGGCGCAAAGGGCGAAAATCTTGAGCCGCTTAAAGACGGCGTTAAGAATAAATATGCCGGCACCCAAACCGAGAAGAATCTGCACGCCGCATTTGACGGCGAGTCGGGAGCAAGAAATAAATATACATATTTCGCTTCTGTAGCTAAGAAAGAGGGCTATGAACAGATCGCGGCGCTCTTCTTAAAAACCGCTGAAAACGAGCGCGAACACGCAAAAATGTGGTTTAAGGAATTAGGCGGTATTGGTGATACTGCGGCTAATCTTGCCGCTGCTGCCGAGGGTGAGAATTACGAATGGACCGATATGTACGACGGTTTTGCAAAAACCGCTGATGAAGAGGGCTTTCCTGAGCTTGCAGCCAAATTCCGTATGGTAGGCGCAATTGAAAAGCATCATGAAGAACGCTACCGCGCTCTGCTTAAAAATGTCGAAACCGCCCAAGTTTTCAAAAAGAGCGAGGTAAAGGTATGGGAATGCCGCAATTGCGGACATATCGTTATAGGCACCAACGCTCCCGAAATTTGTCCGGTATGCGCACATCCGCAGAGCTATTTCGAAATAAGCGAAGCAAACTATTAGTTTTATCAAATATTATTATGGGGAGTAACTGATTATGAATGAAAAGGTTGCATATTTATTAAACGATCAAATAAACAAGGAATTCTATTCCGCATATCTTTACCTTGATATGGCTAATTTTTATACACAGAAGGGTCTTGACGGATTTGCCAACTGGTATGAAATTCAGGCAAAGGAAGAGCAGGACCACGCTATGCTGATGTATCAGTATCTTCAGAATAACGGTGAAAAGGTGACTTTAGAGGCTATCGGAAAGCCCGATAAGACCTTTAATACGCTTATGGATCCGCTGAAAGCAGGTCTTGAGCACGAAAAGTATGTCACCTCGCTTATTAACACAATCTACGCCGCGGCAAAAGAAGTGAACGATTACCGCACAACGCAATTCCTCGACTGGTTTGTTAAAGAACAGGGCGAGGAGGAGAAAAACTCTATGGATTTAATTACCAAAATGGAGCTTTTCGGCGATGATTCAAGAAGCCTTTATCTGCTTAACAGCGAGCTTGCCGCAAGGGTATACTCGGCTCCATCCTTAGTTCTGTAAATTTGTTTTTACTTTTTGTAGGGGTAACAAAATGACTTCATATGCTTTTTACGGGATTATGATTCCGCTACTCGGTACTGTCTTAGGGTCTGCCTGCGTATTTTTGTTAAAAAACACAATGAGCGATACTCTTCAGCGGATTTTATCGGGCTTTGCGGCAGGTGTAATGGTGGCGGCGTCGGTTTGGAGTCTGCTTATACCTGCGCTTGAACAGGCGGAGGATATGGGTGCTCTGTCATTTATACCGGCCGCAGTAGGATTTTGGTTGGGAATACTGTTTTTATTGCTGCTCGATCATATCGTTCCGCACCTTCATCAAAACGCCGAGCAGGCAGAGGGTCCTAAAAGCCGTCTGCAAAAGACTACAATGCTTGTGCTTGCCGTTACGCTACACAACATTCCTGAGGGAATGGCAGTTGGCGTGGTATACGCCGGATTTCTTGCCGGTAAATCAAATATCACGGCTATGGGCGCGTTAGCGCTTTCTATCGGAATTGCTATCCAAAATTTCCCCGAGGGCGCAATTATATCAATGCCGCTTAAGGCAGAGGGAATGAAACGGTCAAAGGCTTTTTTAAACGGAGCCGCTTCCGGTATAGTCGAGCCCTTGGGTGCGCTTATTACCATTGCCGCCGCAAGCTTTGTAATTCCGGCGCTTCCGTATCTTTTAAGCTTTGCCGCAGGCGCTATGCTTTATGTTGTGGTAGAGGAGCTTATTCCCGAAATGTCAGCCGGCGAGCATTCAAATATCGGTACGGTATTTTTTGCGCTGGGTTTTAGCGCTATGATGATTTTAGATGTTGCCTTAGGTTGACCTAAATATACAAAATAATAACGCCTGATACCATACATATCAGGCGTTATTCTTTTATAAATTCTATAATATCGCTTACTTCGCATTAAAGGGCATAGTGAGCCTGTTTTGGTTGACAATATTTCTTATATAATATATAATATATAATTTGTAAGAGAAGAAAAGGAAGTAATATAATGGCTAAAATCGAAAATTTGAGAAATATCGCGATTATTGCTCATGTCGACCACGGCAAAACCACACTTGTTGACCAACTGCTTAAACAGAGCGGCACTTTCCGTACCAACGAGGCGGTAAATGAGCGGGTTATGGACTCTAACGACCTTGAACGCGAGCGCGGAATTACCATTCTTTCAAAGAATACCAGCGTTATGTACAACGGTGTTAAAATAAACATTGTCGATACTCCGGGACACGCCGATTTCGGCGGCGAGGTGGAGCGCATACTTCAAATGGTAGACGGTGTTCTTTTGCTTGTCGACGCCTTTGAAGGGTGTATGCCGCAGACCCGTTTTGTGCTTAAAAAAGCGCTGGCACTCGGCAAAAAGGCGGTTGTTGTTGTAAATAAAATCGACCGCCCCATGGCGCGACCTCACGAGGTTGTTGACGAGGTATTAGACCTCTTTATTGAGCTTGGAGCAGATGAAAACCAAATCGAATTTCCCGTAATCTTCGCTTCGGGAAGGGATGGATACGCCACCTATTCGCCCGATGTTAAGGGAACCGATATGAAACCGCTTTTTGATGAGATCATAAAGGAAATCGAGCCGCCGGAGGGTGAACCGGACGGACCTCTTCAAATACTGTTTTCAAATATTGAGTATGACGATTATCTCGGAAGAATCGGAGTAGGACGTGTTGAAAGGGGAACCGTAAGGGTCGGTCAGACTGTAGCCCTTTGTCATAAGGACGGCACTACAAGCAATGTTAAAATAGCTAAGCTGTTTATGTATCAGGGTCTCAAAAGGCTTGAAGCCGAGAGTGCCGGTGTCGGCGATATTATTCAGGTTGC
>JAEDML010000095.1 GCA_016303035.1 Clostridiaceae bacterium
GCGGAATTAAACAAAGCCATTATATCCGCCCGAGTACCGAGCGAATCGCAAAATGCCGTTGCACTGCCTGCCGAAGCCGCCAGCCTTAAGGAATAATCATAATCCTGTGTTGATAAAAAGCCTGCTATGAAGCCTGCAAGCATGGAATCCCCTGCCCCTACGGTATTTACGGTCTTCCCATAAGGCGCCGAAATTTTGTGAAAATCACCGTTTTCATCAAGCAGTATTGCACCCATAGCCCCGCGGGAGACAAGTATGTTTGCAGCACCCAGGTGTTGAAGCTCGGCAGCCGCTTTTTTAATATCGGACTCATTTGTCATATCACAGCCGAAAATTTGACCTAATTCCTCGTGGTTCGGCTTTATTATAAAAGGTCGGTATTTAAGGGTTTTAAGCAAAAGCTCGCCTGCCGCGTCAACCGCGGTTCGGGCACCGTTTGACGATACGCATGCGATAACCCTTTCGTATATATCCTCGGGCAGTCCTTCGGGTACGCTACCGGCAATCACGAGCATATCACCGGATTTGAAGCTGTTAAGCTTATCAAAAAGCATATCAAGCTCGTCCTGCCGTATCTCGGGTCCCTTGGAGTTTATATCGGTCTCGCCTCCGCAGCGCAGCTTAACATTTATTCTCGACATACCGTGTGACAGCCGCACAAAATCGGTCGCTATTCCGTCGCTTTCAAGGCTGCGCTTTATCTCGTCCCCCGTAAAGCCTGCAATAAAGCCGAGCGCCGAAGACTCTACGCCCAGCTCCTTCAACACCCGAGAGACATTGATTCCCTTTCCTCCGTAGGATAAACACTCGCTTTCGGAACGGTTTATGGCGCCTAGCCGGAGTGATTTTGGCTTCATAATATAATCAAGCGCCGGATTAAATGTAAGTGTGTAAATCATTTTTTTGCACTTCGGTTACTGTTAATTTTATTATGTATCGCCTGCATTTTTAAATCAAGCCTGTCAATTTCCTCGGCACAGATTCTAAGCTCCTCGGAAATTTCTTCGGCGTTTTCCGTAATGTTCTTTTTATATTTAAGCTTATGCTCAAGACTTGCCCAAAAGTTCATTGCAATTGTTCTGAACTGTACCTCTACGCGGACCATTCTTTTTTCCGAAGACAGAAAAATCGGCACCTCAAGTATAAGGTGGAGACTTCTGTAACCGTTTGGCTTTGGATTTTTTATATAATCCTTTTCGTCAATAAGCCTGATGTCGTCCTGCGCGCAGAGCTTTATTGCAAGCTTGTAAATATCCTCAGGAAAGGAGCATATTACCCTTATACCGGCGACATCGTTAAGATTTTTTTCTATGCTTTCCTCTGAAATCTCATACCCTTTGCGCTGCAGCTTTTCAAATATGCTTTTCGGACTTTTAAGGCGGCAGGTTATTGACTCAAAGGGATTTCTGTCATTTTCAAGCGACATTTCATTATTAAGCACATCAAGCTTGGTCTTAATTTCAAGCATAGCGCAATTATAATACATCATGAGCCGCGCAAAGGGTTTCGCGCTGTTAAACAGAATATCGGTTTTGCCCGTGCTTAACAGATCTTTCAGGTTGATGTTTTCCATTCTTATTTACATATCCTTTTATTTTCTTTATAGTTTTCGATATATAAAAGCAACTCGTCGGGATTTCCAAATGAAGCCCAAAGGCTTTGGCTTTCGGTGCTCATAAAGCGCTTTTCCATTGCCTTATGAAGCATTTTATCAAGCTCATCAAAATATCCGTTTATGTTAAAAATCGCAATAGGCTTAGCATGTCTGCCGAGCTGTTTTAGGGTAAGTATCTCGAAAAACTCGTCAAATGTGCCGATACCTCCGGGCGTCATAATAAAAGCGTCGGATTTTTGTTCCATAATGCCCTTGCGCTCCCTCATTGTCTCGGTAAAAATAAACTCGGTGCAGTTTTCAAAAAGCACGCCGTCAGGCTTGAAAAACCTCGGAGCGATTCCTATTATTTCGCCGTTTTCTCTCTGCGCTCCCCTTGCGGCGGCGCCCATAAGACCGCCGTTTCCACCGCCGAAAACAAGGCTGTGTCCCCGTTTTGCCAGCCTTTCGCCTAAAATTTCGGTTTGTTCGATGTAGCAATTATCGATATCGTTGCTTGAAGCGCCGTATAAACAAATATTCATATCTTCTCCGTTTTTAACTTCATATTTTTTCCGTTAAGCACAGCCTTTATAAGCGTGTCCGACCGATATTGGAGCTTGAGTGAAAAGAAATCGCTCTTTTCCTCCAAAAGTCTTAAAAATATCTTGTCACCCTCCCAAAGCGGCAGCTTTAAAAGCTCGTGCTTATCTATCCACTCAAGGTCGCCTTCATCACAGTCGGTAACCGTTCCCGAAAACCTGTCGGCATAAAAAATATGCATATACTCGGTTTCCCATTTATCCGAAACAAAGGTTACGATTCCGCAGTAGCGCGGATTTTGAAGTGTCAGCCCCGTTTCCTCAAACACCTCGCGCGCGTTACACTCCTCAGGGCTTTCTCCGTCCTCAAATTTTCCGCCTATGCCTACCCATTTATCGTGATTAAGGTCATTTTCCTTTTTTACGCGGTGAAGCATTAAGTATCTGCCGTCTTTTTCGATATGACAAAGCGTGGTATTCCTCATACTATTCACCTGTCTCCGTCGCAGAAGAATCGGAATTCTGATTAGGGTCATATCCTTCAAGATAGAATATACCTATATTTTTATTGTTTTGATCAAATATATTGTTGTACTGTACCTTTTCGTATTCGTCAAGCAAATCCGTATATGGCGAAACATCGCTCCACTTATAGTAATTATTTTCGCTGTCGATATACCCAACGGTGTCTATAACAGGCAGAGTTTCGGAAAGCTTGAGCAAATATTTATTATATTCTGTGGTTTTAACCCCTGCCACCTGCAAAACGAGTGAGGAAAGGTAATTAGAGCTTAATTTGTCTATATATTTTTCCTCAATATCATAATTAGCCCAGATAACAAAGGGAGACACATGGCGGCTCTGCTCCTGCTCAATTGTCAAATCGGACAGATTATTTACACCCATAACCTCGGATATAAACGCAGTCTCTACCGAAGGCTGATGGTCGCCGAACATACATATAACAGTAGGCTCTTTGACGTTTGAAAAATACTCTACAAGCTCCTTAAACGCGTCGTCGCTCGCCTTTACAAGGGAAAGATATTTATTCGCCTTATTATAGCTCTGTGAAGTAGAGGTAGCGTAGATAGACTCGTTAAAGTTTGAACAGCTAACAGTATAGCCTCCGTGATTCTGCATGGTTACATTAAACGCAAAATAAGGAACCGATTTATCACGCGCCTCATAATCGGAAATAAGCAGGCGGTAATCGTATGAATCGCTTATATACTGTCTTAACAGCATATTGCTGCCGGGATAATACTGATCTATAAGTGACTGCAGATAATCGGCATTACTGCCGTTTTCCTGATATTCGGTCATAAGGTTGATGTCTATTATATCCTCAAGGCTTGTAAACTTGTTAAAACCGAGATAATTGTACACGTTGGTACGGTTCCAGCCTGCGGCATAATAGGGGTGCAGAGCATAGGAAGAATACCCCTGTCCTTCGAGCGTGGAGACAAGCGAAGCGATGGGATTTTTTATATAAAGCATATAGGCGTTGCTGCCCGACGGCAGGAATGCCGTGGAATGTCCCGTTAAAAACTCAAACTCAGTATTGGAGGTTCCGGCGCCTATAACCGGAACATAAAGATTACCCTTGACCGTGTTTTCTGTAAGGCTCCTTATAAACGGCATATAATCTTCGTTCGTGGTAAGGTTGCCGAGAGTTGAAAGGTCGGCAAGCGATTCATTCATAATGCAGATTATATTCGGCGAGGATTCGCTTACAGTTACATTATTCTTGTCCTCATCCTTATCTACAACCTCGGAAACATATCCGCCGACATCACCCGGGTCATACCCGCTAGGCTCCGACATATAAAGATATTTTGTATTACAGAAAAAGTTGAAGACAAAGCCGTAGTTATGATAACCTCTCGTCTGGTTCCAGAAGTCAGGCTTTACGCCTGCGTCGGCAAAAATGCTGGTAAAATAGAATAGTATAAGCAAAACTGAAGAAAATGTGGCGGCAAAGGAGCGCAGGACTACCTTGGCAATTATATGGTAATCGGGCGTTTTCATCTTAGCGCCTATAACCATAATGAATATGAATATGAGCGTTGCCGTCATAACCTTGTAGGTCAGCGTATAATTATAGGTGTTTGCAACCCCCGCGGCCGTGGTTATGCTTAAAAAATCCATCGGCAAAAACGGGGTTCCGCGAAAATCCATAATGTAGCTATGGGCCACCGAAAGCCCGAAAAGTATCGGGTTTACAATTAAAATCGACAAACGGTAGCTTCCCGATAAAGCAAACACAATGAAATACATTATCAAAATAACAAGATAATTTCCGAGAAAGCCTAAATAGGTCATATTATAAATAAATACATCGTTAAGACATTCGGTCATTGAAATTGTCAAAAACGGCATTAAAAGCAATACCGCAAAATGCCAAACCTGATTTGCTGTTTCATTTTTGATTCTTATGCCGTAAGCCGCGGCGGCGCCGATAATAAACGGGCAGCAAAGCGCAAAGGCAAGCAGCAGCCACTTTGCGCGGAATGAAGCCGAGGTATAAGCATTTACATCGAATATGACTACGGCAAGCAGAATAAAGCACATAACCGCCCCGATTATTCTGGACTTTTTTGTGCTTACTGTTTCAAAATTTTCTTTAAAAAACTCAGGCAAAGTATTTTTGAAAAAATCAGACAAAGAAGTTCTAACTTT
>JAEDML010000096.1 GCA_016303035.1 Clostridiaceae bacterium
GTGGAGCTGGTGGACGGACTTGAACCCCCGACCTGCTGATTACAAATCAGCTGCTCTACCAACTGAGCTACACCAGCATTTTTGAGCGCCTAAATAATATACCATATTGCAAAAGTAAAGTCAAGACAAAATTTGAATTTTTTTAGTGTTTTACGGAATTATTTTCATATTTAGTGGCAATATATAAAAAGAATTTCAAATTGGAGGAATTTTGATGAAAACAAAACTTACTGCGTTTATATTGTCGCTGCTGTGCGCCATGTCCTGCCTAAGTCTTGCGGGATGCGGCAAAAAAAATAAGGCTCAGGTTTATTTTCTGAACTTCAAGCCGGAATCGGCAAGCGTATATGAGGAAATTGCAAAGGCATATGAAAGTGAGACCGGCGTTAAGGTAAAGGTGGCTACGGCCGCAGCCAACACCTATGAACAAACCTTAAAATCGGAAATTGCTAAGTCCGACGCACCCACAATATTCCAGGTAAACGGTCCTATCGGTTATAGGGATTGGAAAAATTACTGTCTTAATATTAAGGACAGTAAGCTTTATTCATATCTTTCCGATGACACGCTGGCAATTAAAGAGGGTGACGGCGTTTATGCAGTACCCTATGTAGTAGAAGGCTACGGTATTATTTACAACGATTCTATTATGAAACGTTATTTCGCGCTTCCGAATAAGGGTACAAGCGTTACCTCAATGGATGAAATAGATAATTTTGATACGCTGAAAGCCGTTGTAGAGGATATGACAAAGCATCTTTCGGACCTTAGTATCGAAGGCGTATTCGCTTCAACCTCACTTTCAAGCGGAGAAGATTGGCGATGGCAGACACATCTGCTGAATGTGCCCCTCTATTATGAATTCATCGAGAATAAGGATTACGAGGATCCTACTATTGCAGGGCTTAATTCAAAGGAAATAAAGTATAAATACGCAAAGAATTTTGAAAATCTTTTTGACCTTTATGTTAACAATTCAATTACCGAAAAAACTCTGTTAGGTTCTAAATCCACTACCGACTCCATGGCGGAGTTTGCGCTCGGAAAGGTTGCCATGGTACAGAACGGCAACTGGGCATGGTCGCAGGTATCTAAGGTTTCGGGTAATACCGTAAATGCATCTGATGTTAAATTCCTGCCTATGTATACAGGTGTTGACGGCGAAAAAGGACAGGGACTATGCATCGGTACCGAAAATTATCTTGCAATAAATAAGAACGCTACCGAGGAACAGCAGAAAGCGTCACTTGCTTTCCTTGAATGGCTGTTTTCAAGCAAAACCGGTAAGGATTATGTCACAAATAAACTCAACTTTATAACGCCGTTCAATACCTTCAGCGAAAGCGAGCTTCCAAACGACCCGCTTGCAAAAGAGGTTGTAAGATATATGAACGATTCTTCTGTCAAAACTGTTCCGTGGATATTCACATCTTTCCCGAGCGAAACCTTCAAGACCGAGTTCGGCAGCGCATTACTTGACTATGTACAGGGTACTAAGAGCTGGAGCGATGTTGAAAAAACCGTTAAAGATAAGTGGAAAAGTGAGAGGTAACAATGGTTAAAACAGTCAAACGATATTTTGCTTTGTTTGTACTGCCTACACTTATAGCATTTGTTATAGCCTTTGTAATTCCGTTTATAATGGGATTTTACCTTTCATTTACCGAATTTCGTACCGTTACGGATGCAAGCTTTGTCGGATTTTCAAATTATGTTAAGGCATTTACCGATAATAATGAATTTGCAGCCTCTATGTGGTTTACCGTCAAGTTTGCCGTAGTTTCCGTTATAAGCATAAACATTATAGCTTTCCTGTTTGCGCTTATGCTTACAAGGGGCATAAAGGGCACCAATCTCTTTAGAACGGTGTTCTTTATGCCCAACCTTATAGGCGGTATAGTTCTGGGTTATATATGGCAGCTTATAATCAACGGTGTGCTTTATAATTACGGGTATGCAATAACCTCTAAAGCCGCTTTCGGTTTTTGGGGACTTGTAATACTTATGAATTGGCAAATGATAGGTTATATGATGGTTATTTATATCGCCGGTATACAGAATGTGCCGACCGATATTTTAGAAGCGGCAGAGGTTGACGGTGCAAACAAAGCTACAACCCTTTTTAGAATTATAATTCCGTCGGTTATGCCGTCAATTACAATTTGTTTATTTTTAACCATAACCAATTCCTTTAAAATGTTTGACCAAAACCTTGCTTTAACCGCAGGAGCGCCGTCGAAACAAACGCAGATGGTGGCTCTCGATATTTACAATACCTTCTACGGCAAAATCGGGTATGAGGGCGTAGGTCAGGCAAAGGCGGTAATGTTCTTTATTGTAGTTGCGGTAATAGCCCTTTTCCAGCTTTGGGCAACGCGCAGAAAAGAGGTTGCAAGCTGATGAAACGGGAAAACAGCTTTAATATAATTATTTTTATACTGTTGGTTCTTTTGGCGGTTGCGTTTATTATGCCGGTACTGATAGTTTTAATAAACTCGTTTAAAACAAAGTTTTCGATAAGTCAAACTCCGTTTTTACTGCCTGATAAAACAAATTTCGCAGGTATTGAAAACTATACTACCGGAATATCAAACACGGGTTTTATTTCTGCCTTCGGATGGTCGCTTTTCATAACGGTTTTTTCGGTTGCCGCAATAATAATCTTTACCTCAATGACGGCGTGGTTCATAGTAAGGGTAAAAGCATGGTACACAACGGCGCTCTATTACGCCTTTGTGTTTTCTATGATAGTACCGTTCCAGATGGTAATGTTCACGATGTCAAAAATGGCAAATGTACTGAGGCTTGACAATCCGTTGGGAATAATACTGATATATTTAGGCTTTGGCTCGGGACTTTCGGTATTTATGTTTACGGGCTTTATAAAGTCGGTGCCGCTTGAAATAGAGGAGGCGGCGACAATAGACGGCTGCAATCCCGCGCAGACCTATTGGCAGGTTGTATTTCCGGTTATGAAACCTACCGCCATAACCGTGGCAATACTGAATACCATGTGGATATGGAACGACTATTTGCTGCCGTATCTTGTAATAGGACGCGACTATAAAACCATACCGATAGCAATTCAGTATTTAAAGGGCGGATACGGCTCGATAGATATGGGCGCAATGATGGCTATGCTGGTGCTGGCAATTGTTCCGGTGGTAATTTTCTACCTTTTCGGACAAAAGTATATTATTAAGGGAGTGGCGGCAGGTGCTGTTAAAGGGTAATGACGGTAAGATTTTGCGTGAGAGCGGAATTTTGCTTCATATATCATCGCTTCCTTCAAACTACGGTATAGGCTCCTTCGGAAAGGCCGCATATGATTTTGTAGATTTTTTGAAAAAAAGCAGGCAAAGGTATTGGCAAATGCTTCCGCTTTGTCCGATAGGGGAAGGCAACTCACCATATAAATCGGTAAGCGCCTTTGCAGGCGAGATACTGTTTATTGACCTTGAGCTTCTTGCTGAGGATGGATTGATTGACAGGGAAGACCTGCCCGAGGATTTTAAGACCGAAAAAACCGATTACCGCCGCGCGCGCGCCGTAAAGCTGCCGGTTTTAAATAAAGCGGCGCAAAATTTCGACACAGGGAATCCTGATTATCTTCGATTTAAGCGTAAAAACAGTTACTGGCTTGACGATTATGCAGTTTTTATGGCGATTAAAGACGCCTGCTGCGGCGCGGATTTTCTTGACTTTGAAGAGGGTCTGAAGTACCGTCTTCCGGGCGCAATTAAAGAATTTAACAATTCTCACAGAGAGCAGATACGCTTTTATAAGATAACTCAGTATTTGTTTTACAGGCAGTATTTAAGATTAAAAGAATATGCGCATAAACGCGGCATAAGGCTGATAGGCGATATACCGTTTTATGTGTCGCTTGACAGCGCGGATGTATGGGGAAATCCGGATGCGTTCAAATTAGGAAGGGATATGACCCCCGTGCTTGTGGCAGGCGTTCCGCCCGATATTTTTTCAAAGGACGGGCAGCTTTGGGGCAACCCAATTTACGACTGGGATTATCAGAAAAAAACCGATTTCAAATGGTGGCGCCAAAGGCTTGTTCACAATTATGAACTTTTTGATGTGATTCGTATTGATCATTTCAGAGCGTTTGCCGATTATTATACAATACCCTACGGCTCCCAAAACGCAAAAAGCGGAACCTGGGAAAAGGGAATGGGTATGGCCTTTTGGAACAGTATGGGCGATACAATAGGCGATATGCGTATAATTGCAGAAGACCTGGGCGGAGAAACACCTGAAGTCGAAAAGCTTGTTGAGGATACCGGATTTCCGAATATGAAGATTCTGCAATTTGCCTTCAGTAAAACGCTTCAAAACAAGTTTTTACCGAAAAATTATCAAAAAAACTGTGTATGCTACACCGGAACCCACGATAACGATACGACCAAGGGCTGGCTTGATTCGGCAACAGAAAAAGAGAAACTTCTTTTTGGCAGATTAGTACCTGTAGACCGCATAAGTTCACCGGTACTTCGGCTTATAAATTACGGAATGAAATCCCGAGCATGGCTTGTGATAATTCCGCTTCAGGACTATTTGGAATTAGGCAATGAGAGCCGAATGAATACACCGGGTACTTCCAAAGGCAACTGGGAATGGCGGTATGATGCGGAAAGACTCGACGACCGCCTTGCAGGAATTATCCGTCAAATATCAAAGGGAAGAAACTGAATATGTAAAAAGCACAGCATCGGTTTTGATACTGTGCTTTTTTGAACTTATTGGAACTTATAGTTCTTTGCAAAACTTTTTGAAATTAACTACGCTGTTAGTTTTTCT
>JAEDML010000097.1 GCA_016303035.1 Clostridiaceae bacterium
AACCGTTTTATAATTTTCGACCGTAAGGGTATCTACGGTGATTCCGTTATCCTTAAGCTTCTGCGAAACAGTAGAAAGCAGAGTATCAAAGACCTGCTTTGCACCCGTGTTTAAGGTATCGTTGTTGGAGACAAGCTCTGAAAGTCCCGCCGACAGAGCTGCCGTACCGTCTGAAAGCGCGCTTGCGCCGGTTGCAAGCTTATCAACACCCGCTACCAGCTCATTTGATTTAAGGAGCAACTCGCTTAAACCGCCGTAAAGCTCGGAGGAACCGTCCAGCAGCTTTGACATAGCTGACGAAAGCTCGGTCAAAGAGGCCTGCAGGTCGTCCGCACTGTCAAGCTTTGAAACATCAAGGTCGCTTATAATGCTGTTTGCCGCAACGGTAAGCGTATTGCTGAGGGCAAAATTATTAACATCGGCGGTAATCTCAACAAAATCGGGAATATCAACCTTATCGCGGCTTAAATTAAGGTTTTCCTTCATACCGGGGAGTGCAAAGCCTACGGCAATAATGCGGTCACCGTCGTTAATTATTTTTCCGTTTGAAATTTCAACATTTGTGAAAATATCGTTATCAAGTAAAAGTCCCGTAAGCATTACAAACGGCACATAAATTTTAGTATTTTTTCCGTCAATGCTCACATTCTTGTACTGATTGTTGGTATAATCGAAACGGATTGTCACCTTACCGCTCTTGCCCGCAAGCGACTCGGCGGAAACCGGCTTGCCGTCAAGCTCGTAGCTGACCTTAAGGTCAACGGGCAGAGCCTTGCTTATTGTACCCTGATAATAAATGTCCTTTCCGTCCGCATTCCATTCTCGCATATTGTCGGTATCCATCACATAGGATTCGTCGCCCTTTACATTTTTAATGTCGGAAAGCTCGGTTTTGTCACTAACGGTTTTCCCGCCGTTATTCTTAATCCAGTCGCTTACTATTATTTTCTTAACCGAGCCGTCAGCGTTTGCAAGTACATACACCGTCTCGTCCTTTGAAGGCTTTTTTTGCTCGGTTGTTTCTGCAGCTTGCGATGAGGCGGCGGAGGTGTTTTCAGTATCCTCTGTCTTATTTGCTGTGCCGAATGCGGCGGCGGTAACGCCCGTTCCCGCTATAACTCCCGCGGCGGCGACCGCTATTACCTTAATTAAATCCTTTTTTTCCGTTTTCATTTAAAGATTACCTCCGTTATTTTTGGGTTTAAAGCCAATGCTTGTAGCGCAAATGACCTTATCGAAAAGCATAAACATTGCGGGTAAAATGAATATTACGCAAAACATACTTATAATAGCTCCCCTTGCCATAAGGTTGCACAGCGAGCTTATTAAATCAACATCGGAATAAACCGCTACGCCGAAGGTCGCCGCGAAAAAGCCTAACGCGCTTACCGTAATAGACGGTATCGAGGTTTTAAGCGCCGTTGCTACAGACGAACGCTTATCCTCGCCGTGGGAACGCTCTCTCTTATAGCGTGTGGTCATAAGAATCGCGTAATCGACGGTAGAGCCTAACTGAATAGTGCTTATGCATATAGGCGCGATAAAGGGCATCGAAGTGCCTGTAAGATGCGGTATTCCTAAGTTTATAAAGATTGCAAGCTCTATTACCGCGACCAAAATTATCGGCAGGGATACGCTCTTTAAAACTATGGCAATTATAATAAATATAGCCGCTATAGATATGGCGTTTACAACCTGAAAATCGTGATTTGTAATATCAATCATATCCTTAGTGCAGGGCGCTTCGCCGATAAGCATACCTGCCTCGTCATATTTCTTGAGTATTTTATTAAGCTCTGATATTTGAGCGTTTACCTCGTCGCTTGCCGTCGTATATTCCGAATTGATGATATACAGCTTCCAATTTTCGCTTTGCAGTATATTTTTCACAGAGTCGGGTATTACTTCCTCGGGTATCAGACTGCCGACAACCGACTCAACCCCTAAAACATACTTTACGCCGTCGGTCTTCTCCATTTCGGACATCATATTTCGTATGCTCTTGCCGTCCGTATCAGCCGAGACAAGGAGCATATGTGTTGAGCCGACCGCAAATTCGTCCTTTAGCTTTGAATTTGCTATGGCACATTCCATATCGTCGGGGATAGACTGCGTCATATCGTAATATACCTCCTTGTTCGCCCTGTTGTAGCAAACAGAGGCGGGAACAACGAGCAGAGCAAAGACAAGAATAAATATCCACGAACGCTTTACAACAAAGCCTGTAAGAGCGTTAAGCGGCGGCATAAGCGGCTTGTGCATTGTTTTTTCAAGCAGCTTATCGAAAACAAGTATCAGCGCAGGCAAGGTTGTTATACAGCCTATAAGACCTAAAAGCACACCCTTAGCCATTACAACGCCTAAGTCAAGCCCTAAAGTATAGCTCATAAAGCAGAGGGCGATAAAGCCAGCTATTGTAGTAACGGAGCTTCCGAAAACCGAGCTTATAGTCGCCTTTATCGCGTGCGCCATAGCCCGCTGTTTGTCACCCGAATAGCGCGCTTTTTGTTCCTCGTAGCTGTGCCACAGGAATATTGAATAGTCCATAGTGACCGCAAGCTGAAGTACCGCCGCAAGCGCCTTTGTGATATAGGAAATCTCGCCCAAAAAGTAGTTAGTGCCGAGGTTTAAAAGAATAGCCGAGCCAATGCTTAAAAGGAAAACAAAAGGAACAATCCAGTTATCCATAAAGAGCATCATCGCAGCACAGCACAAAAGCACCGCAAGCCCTACATAAATCGGCTCTTCGTGTTCGCACAGGTCTTTAAGGTCGGTCACCACCGCAGACATACCCGTTACAAAGCAGGACTTGCCCGCGGTTTTTCTTATCTCCTTTATCGCCTGCATGGTTTCGTCCGCCGAGGTTGAGGTCTTAAAGAATACCGCCATAACCGTGGAATCTCCCGAGTTAAAGGCGTTGTATATCTCGTCGGGTAAAACCTCTTTAGGAACCGAAATATCCATAAGACTGTCATACCAGATAACGCTGTCAACATTGTCGATTTTTTCGAGCTTACCCCTAAGCTTAGATATGTCCTTATCCTCCATACCGTCCACGATTACAAAGGAAAAGGCGCCCTTGCCGAAATCCTTAAGCAGGATATCCTGCCCCTCGATTGTTTCAATATCGTCGGGCAGGTAGCTTAGCATATCGTAGTTAATCCGCGTGCCTGCCATTCCGATAACCGACGGGATAATCAGTACCGCCGCGATAATTAAAATCAGCACCCTGTGCTTTACTATCGCCTTTGAAAGTTTAATCATCATAATCCCCTTTTCGTTAAAGCTTTTTATTTTTGATTATTTTTACGGTATATGCGGCGTTAAAAAGATTTTGTATTCCGTCCGCCGCTATGCCTATGCCCACAAGTACCGTCAGCGCTTCGCTCCCGTAGAAGGGATCTGTTATAAGCAGTATTCCGAGTACCGCGCAGATAATAGAGCCTATAAGAATAAGCCACCAGCCCGACAGCCCGAAACGGTAGGCGTCAACAGCGGTTTGAAGCTTAAACACTCCGTCCACCAAAATAAAAATCCCGATAAGCACGGGTAAAAAGGCGATAACATGCTCCGACCTTAAAAGCATTACAAGTCCTGCGATAATCGCAAATATACCAAGCGATAAATCAAACTGAAACGCAAGGTTATAAATATCGTAGGATATATAGCCGAATATCTTTGCCGCGCCGCAGATAACCGCAAGCACGCCCATCAGCCTGCAAAGGAATATTGCCGAGCTGTGGGGACGGATAATAATGTATATTCCCGCCGCCGCTGTAAGCACAGAGCAGATTATATAAAACCATTTTGCCTCTCTTATACTTTTCATTTTCCTCACTCCTGACAATCACATTATAGTCACACAAAAGCCCTTTTCCACCGACAAAAAAAGACCTATGTGCGAAATTCACACATAGGTCTTTAACTGTCGTATTTTCAGACATCTTTATCGGTTTGTCTGTTTTTTAAAAAGCAATGGCGGATATTACCGTCCAAAAGCACGCCTAACCGTTCTATGTATTCCCGAGGATTGCCCCGCATACCGTCTCCCAGCCAATCAAGCACAAGCCCCGTAAGCGCGTGGGCGTAAAAACTCGCGATAAGCTCAACATCCTCCCCGTCCACCGATAAATCGGCGGTTTCCCGCTTTGCGAAGGCGAGAATATTATTATAGGAAACGCGGTTTAAATAGTTTTCCACCTGTTCGCGGCTTATTGATTTATATAAATGATAAACCCCCTGTTTATTCTTATATACAAAATCTATCGCCTTGTAAAACGCCTCCTGCCAGCTCTGATAGTCCTCCTCATTGCCTATGACCTTTTCGGTTTCGAGCTGAAACAGCTCGTCAATAAGGGCGTAAATATCCTCAAAATAGTAATAAAAGGTGTTGCGGTTGACCCCGCAACGCGTAACAATGTCCTTAACCGTGATTTTACTTAACGGCCGCTCGGATATGAGCTCCACAAACGCGTCGATAATCGCCTTTTTCGTAAACTGTGACATAAAACACCTCTGTTGAAAAAAATATCACATTATAAATATAGCATTTATCGGTTGATTTTTCAAGGTCAAACGGAATAAAACTTAAAAAGACAAAAAATGAGGTTGTCTTAATGCTAACGCCACATAAAGAAGTAATTTGAAAAACAAATCAAAATATAACTTTATGTGTGGCACATACGAACAACAGGGAGATTATCTTATTCCCTGACTTACCTTACCGGCGAAGAAGAAAAAACGATAGGCGTATTTGGA